>JAJPHU010000306.1 GCA_021325115.1 Planctomycetota bacterium
AGCGTAGACGTGCGTTTACCCTCATCGAGCTGTTGGTGGTGATTGCCATCATTGCCATCCTGATTGGCCTGTTGCTGCCGGCGGTGCAGAAAGTGCGCGAAGCCGCCATGCGCACCCAGTGCCAGAACAATCTCAAGCAAATGGGTCTGGCCGCGCTCAATTACGAGAGCACCCTCGGCTACCTGCCGCCTCCGTTCGGAACAGTCAACATCGGCGGGAAGATCGGGTCGAACAGCGCCAGCCCACAAGCGCTGATGCTGCCTTATATCGAACAGTCGAACAGGTACAACCTGTTCAACCTCAACTATTCAACCTGGAACGATACACTGGCGGTGCCGCCGCATACATTTGTCCCCAACATCAACCTCCCCGCCCGGTCTCAAGACATCAAGATCTATCTTTGTCCGGCGGATCCCGGAACTGCGATCCGGCCCGCAGACTGGGCGGACAATGGCGACAACTCTGCGGCTGTCTGGCCCGAGGGCCGGCTGAACTACCTTGCCTGTGTCGGGACTACCTCGACAATCATCAGCTCTGACCCAGGGGCTGGTATTTTCGCCGCCTCCGGATGGTCAGGCACCTCAGTCCTCCAAGGCACGCGGATCACCGCTATCACGGACGGCACCAGCAACACGGCCATGTTCGGCGAGGTCATGCGAGGTAACTGGCCGCACGTTTCCGGCGTGCGAAACAACCGTGATATGATTCTGAGCGGCTCGGTTGGCGGCGGACCTAACGGGACTATTTATGGATCCTGCGCTTCAGGGAGCCCGTGGGTTTCCACGATCTCCTATACGGGCCTGGAATTCGAGCGCGATCTCGAAGGCACGTCCTACTACACCCATACGCTGCC
Source organism: Planctomycetota bacterium (assembly GCA_021325115.1). Lineage (GTDB taxonomy): Bacteria > Planctomycetota > Planctomycetia > Gemmatales > Gemmataceae > JAJPHU01. The sequence continues at coordinate 854 of JAJPHU010000306.1, forward strand.
GCCGAACTGGAACAAATTGGTGCCGGTCGGGACTCAGCATTACAATTGTGGGGATACCTCCATCGTTAACTTCCACGTTGCCGCCAGTAGTTACCACACCGGCGGGGTGAATATCTGCTGTGCGGACGGGTCCGTACACTTCGTTTCGGACGCTATTAGTTTTACTCCCACTTGGCAGGCCTTGGGTAGCCGCGCTGGCGGCGACTTGTTGGGCAGCGACTTCTAGAGGTGCTTCTGTTGCAAAACCTACAGGTGGTTCTTTGCGGCTGAATTGTTTTGAATTGTTTAGAGCTAGCGGACAAGACCTCCTCCCCCCTTGTGGGGGAGGGAAAAGACCCCCAACCCTCCCCTACAAGGGGGGGAGGGAAAAGTCCGCTAGCTCTTAGCCGCAGGCCGGAGGAGAATGCTCTCCTCTGGCCTGCGACTAAACATTTAACCCTTTGCGCAAAGTCTGAAATGACTTCTGAGGAGGATTCTGGTGTGGCGAAAACAACTTCTATCTTGGCGCTGCTCGTAGTCCTCGCTGGTTGCTCTTCCCGACTAGGAGAGGAGAGGAACTCTCCCGCATTCAATAATCTCCGGGAGGTCAACGACCTGCTCCATGCGGCTGCCGGTACGGCCAGCAAGGTGCCGGCCAAACTCGCCGACCTGGAGCGTGGCCGGAAGCTGGCCCCCCACGGTTACGAGGCCGTGAAGTCTGGGAATGTCGTGGTTCTCTGGGGAGCGCCCCTGAAGGGCGAGGAGGATGTAGGCAAGGATGAGGCAGTAATTGCCTACGAGAAGAACGTCCCCACAGAGGGCGGTTATGTCCTGCTGTCGGCCGGTACGATCAAGAAGATGACCGCCGCCGAATTTCAATCCGCGCTGAAGGCTCCGTAGCACCCCGGGACAAACGGATGCTTCACGTGGAAAAATGCACCCACGAGCCGGAAGCGTAAGCGACGGATACTGTTGTCGTTGCTTAGGGCTAACGGACTTTTCCCTCCCCCTTGTGGGGGAGGGTTGGGGTGGGGGGACACAACTCCTTGGCTCCATTGCCTTGACACCCCCCACCCCAGCCCTCCCCCATAAGGGGGAAGGAGGTTTGGTCCGGTAGCTCTTACGCTTTCGACTCGTCAGGTTTTGTCGGACGCAAGCGCTTGATGAGGTCCGCCATGTCTTTCGGCAAATGCGAGGTCCAGCGCATGCGTTCGCCAGTTGCGGGATGCTCGAATCCCAGGATTGCGGCATGGAGAGCGACGCGTTTCATGCCGCTGCCGTCGGGCAGCGGTTTGCCGTGCAGGGGCCGATCGTAAATGCGTTCGCCGCATAAAGGCGTGCCAGCTTCACCGAGATGGATGCGCACCTGATGCGTTCGCCCGGTCTCCAGTCGGCATTCGACAAGCGTGTAGTCGCCCAGTTCTTCGAGGACGCGGACATGAGTGACCGCCCGTTGTCCCTGGCCGGGCGTGGTCGAACTGCCGCGGCGGCCGTCACCACGATCGCGTATCAGCCACGATTCGATCTTTCCTTCTTTGGCCCGGCCGCGTACCACACCACGATAGATACGCTCGATGGTATGCGCGCGAAACTGTCGGCCGAGGTGGCGCTCGGCTTCGACCGTCCGCGCGAACACCACCAGACCACTCGTGTCCTTATCGAGCCGATGGACGGCCCGTACCTGGGTTCGTTCGGAGCGCTTACGCAGCCTTCCTCGCCGCGCTAACAGGTCCGGCAACAGATCGGCCAGGGTCGGCGGCAGAAAACGCTGGCCACGCGGACCAAACTCGGCGGCCTCCTTGGGGTGGCGCATCGTCGTCAGCCCCGGCGGCTTGTCCACGACGACGAGGTGCTTGTCGGCATAACGAATGATCGGTCCCAGACCCTGTGCTCTTCGCTTCCGCATGACCATTCTCGCCTCATATTACAGCGCCCTGATAGATGGCCTTCTACACCAGAGGAGGATTTGATACAAGGCGCGTTATTGGTCCGGCATGTCGGTTTTTGTGTTTCTAATCTTAGTCAGTGCCTGTACGGCGGCTTTGCGAACGTGGGAATTCGCATCGCGCTGGCAGCGGAGTAATTCCGCTTCGGCGGCGCGGGCCGGTGGACCGATTTTGCCCAGCGCGATGGCCGCTTGACGGCGTACCGACCATTCGCCATCGCGCAACGCCTCGATCAAGGGTGGTACGGCTTCCTCCGCTTCCACTCCCATCTCACCCAGCGCCAGGGCTGCTTGCTGTCGCACCAGCGCATGCGGAGAATGAAGGATGCGCGTCAGGGCTGGCAGTGCAGGACGTGCTTTGACCCCATGTCGGCTCAGGCCGTAGGCCGCCTGCGCCTGTACGGTCGGGTTAGGGTCGCTCAACATGCGCTCCAATTCGGCAACGTTGCGGCCTTCGTAGGGCGGCTTTTTACCACATCCCAACAGCAACATCAGTAGCAACCAGACGGCCCGGCTCAGATGCATGGGCGCCCTCCGCGGTTAGAAATCTCCGTCAGAAACGATCTCACCGCCAGCGTAGGTAGACAAGGCGCGGTAGAGGACCGGATCAATCGCTTGCGGCAGGAAATGAACGCTACCGTCGGCAAACAGGAAATGGCAGCCGACCAGATGCATACTACGAAAGCCGCTGACGCGATCGAGTCCCGTGGTGTTGGCGCCGGTCGGATCGTTGCCCAAAAGGGTCGGCATGCCAGGCCGGCGGTTCATCGGCTCGTCCATTGGGTCGGGACCAAAGCCGATTTGCGCCGTGACGCCGAGGATGCTGGCGTACCAGGGATGCTGATAATCGCCCATGCTGGCGGCAGCCCAGGCTTGCTCCATCTGAGCCGGGCCGTTGATGAACGGCTCCACGACCGGCTGGCTGAGGTTGTTGATGTCGGCGACGACATAGTAAGGATTGCCCCCGGCCGCCTCGCCTACGGCAATGGTGGACGACAAGCCATCGGTGATGCCAGTAAAGCGCACAGTCTGTTGGGGAATGGGGATCCCCGATCCTCCGCCGCGGGGAGAGACAATGGGACCAAATTGTACCTCGTTGAACAGTCCCTTGGCTTGCGGTGGAATTCCCGATGTATCCGTCCATAAGCAAGCGTTGGCCCCCTTGCACAGAACGTAATCGCAAGCGCCGACGTAGGGCGGCAGGGGCGCCCCCCATTGCTCGACATAGGGTGTCAGATCGAGGACGCCGCGGGTGCGATTGCTGGGGCAATAAAAGATGGGCACTTGCTGCTCCACTGCCGTGTAATTGTCCGCGTCGTACCATGGTTTATCCATGTGATAAAGCCGATAGGTATTGCCTTGTTCGAGAAAGGGCAACAGATAGGTGAAGCCGGTGTGATAGCAATCTTGTTTATCTCCTTCGGTGGCCAGGCCAGGAGGCAAAAAGCCGTAGATATCGTGGAAAGAGTGCAGGGCCAGGCCAATCTGCCGGAGATTGCTCTGGCAGGCAGCGCGTCCGGCGGCCTCGCGTGCTTTTTGCACAGCCGGTAGCAGCAGTGCCAGCAAGGCCCCGACGATGGCGAGGACTACCAGAAGCTCCAGCAGCGTGAATGCCGGCCGCTCCCGTCGCCGAACGCGGTCCGGATTCGAAGAAATGAGCAGAAGCATGACGGCCTCCGAAAACAGGTCAGAGAACCAGGAGTCAGTATAGCATCTGAACGAACCGGAAGCGTAAGTGATAGGAAGGGCCATACGCTTACGCTTCCGCCTCGTTTATCGGAACGAATGCTCTTTCCTTCCCGTCATCGTCCTTTAGAATGGGGCATGGGGAGGTGAGAAGGATAGAGGGGAGTGACCTCATGGCGTCTTCGTGGATTGTGCGGCATGGCGCCATGCGCTTTCTCGGCACCTTTGACGCCGATATGGATAATTACGCGCGCGGTCAGGAAGTCATCGTTCGCACCGAGCGTGGTCTGGAAGTAGGCCAAATTCTCTGTCCCGCCACGCCGCGCGCTGTGGAGTTGATGGCCGAGCCGACGCACGGACAAATTATTCGCCTGTTGACGGAAAACGATCGCGCCCAGCGCGAGCGGCTGCGTGCCCTCGAAGAGCGTGAGTTAGAGACCTGTGTGCGATTTGTGCAGCAGCGTTGCTTGCAGATGGAGCTGGTCGATGTCGAACACCTGTTCGGCGGCGAACGGATCATCTTTTATTTCCTGGCCGAGAAGCGCGTCGATTTCCGCGAGTTGGTCAAGGATCTGGCCCGCGAGTATCAGACGCGTATCGAGATGCGGCAAATTGGCGTGCGTGATGAGGCCAAGCTGTTGGCCGACTACGGCGACTGCGGCAAGCCAGTCTGCTGCAACACGCACATGGTCACGATGCCGCCGGTGTCGATGCGTATGGCCAAGCTGCAAAAATCCACCCTCGATCCCTCGAAAATCTCCGGCCGCTGCGGCCGGCTCAAATGTTGTTTGCGTTTTGAGCAGGACGTGTATGAAGAATTTCAGGCGTCGCTGCCGCCGGTCGGCAGCCGGGTTTTGACAATGAAAGGACAAGGCCGCGTGCTGGCTCAGGAAGTGCTGGCCCGTCGCTTGCTAATCGAATTTGAGGACGGCCGCCGCCTGCCCGTGGCCGCTGCTGAGATCCTCACACGTTTGGGCAAGTAGATCGGTTTCTGGTTTTCGGTTTTCGGTTTTCCGTAAATCAACAGCAGATACGGAACAGGAAAACCGAAAACCGAAAACTGAAAACCGAAAACCGAAAACCGATATGCGTCATCCGAAACTCGAAGAGGTAGTTCACCGCGATCCGCGCTACGCTTACGAGGCGTATGAGTTTGTCTTTGCTGCCCTGGCACACACGCAACGGATGCTGGGCCGCGTGCCGCCTCCTCCTCATTCCTCCCATGCCGGGGGAGGAGAAGGGAGGATCGAAGAACGCGATTATCACGTCAGCGGCCGACAACTGCTGGAAGGTGTCCGCGATCTGGCCCTGCGTGAATTTGGCCTGATGGCTCGCACTGTCTTCCGCGCCTGGGGCATTAACAGCACGGCCGACATCGGCGAAATCGTCTTCAACCTCGTCGCTGCCAATCTTATGAGCAAGACTGACGAGGATAACCGCGACGATTTCCGCGACGTGTACGACCTCGATCAGGTGCTGGTCCGCGATTACCGCATCGATGTCAAGGAAGAAACCGAGGGAGATCTATGAAGCTGGCGATGGCACGGCTGATTCTGACGGCGGCGTTGTTTCTCGGCTGGCTGGGCTATCTCAGCTATTTGGTGGTCTGCCGTCCGCACACGCCCGGCGGTCTTCTGGGTGCATTTGAGGGCCGGCCTCTCACGCTAGCACGGCCACAGTTTTTGGTTTCCACGCTCGATATCGTGGCTGAGGTCAGCGGGGATAAAGGCGAGAAAGTCATCGTCCAAGAAGTGCTGTTTCCGAAAGCGAACCCGCCGGTACAGCCCGGTGAGGAAATCTATGTTGAGAACATCGACCGCTGCCGGCCCCTGTCTGATCCGCTGGCCAAAGAGGTCAATCCGCCGCCGGACTATCTCGGTCCCGGCCGGTATCTCCTGCCGCTGCAACCCCTGGGCGCCAACGAGCCGCGCCGCTTCGAGGTCGTGCCGACGCCACCCTCGCCCGGTTTTCCTACCACCCAGGGCGTCCATTCCGGCCCGCCACGCATCTATCCCGCTACCGAGGAGATGCTCGCCGAGTATCGTGAGATTGCTAAACCATAAGAAAAAGGCTAACCACAGAGCCACCGAGAACACAGAAGAAGAACATGGAAGAAGGAAAAAAGGAAGAAAGAGACCCATTAACCCAAACAGTAATTGGGACAGTAATCGAGAGCCATCGGGAGCTGGGACCGGACCTACTGGAAGCAGTTTATCAGGCATGTCTGAAACAGGAACGTGGTTAGCTCCTTTGGGTTCACGACATTATCAAGCCCAGTACCAGTGCACTGGCGGCGACGAGCAGGGCGAGGACAATTGGCAAGCGCAAACTGAGAAACGGCGCCAGCACCATGCTGCCCACGGAGCCGAAGGCAAACATCAGACCGAATGCCGTACCCTTTTCCCCCGGCACCACGTGGAAGGCCAAGCTCAACAACGTCGGCAGAACAGGTCCGAGCAGTAGACCGAGCAGGATCAGCCCGCCGCGCGGCCGGCCGCGCTGACCGGCGCCTACCCAATTGCCCAACAGCACTGCCGCCATGAGCGGCAACACCACGATCAACGTGCGTTCCCACAGGAAGCGCGGGAACGAGAAGGCTAGCTGGGCCAGAGCTGCCATCAAACGCGAAGCTACGAAAGCAACCCAGAAACCGGATAACAATCCCGTCGCCGCCCGCTCCTCCTGCCCACGCTCGGCCAGCAAAGAGAAGGTCCACAAGCCGATTGACGCTTCCAGCGGAACGTAGAAGAACAACACCAGGGCCGCCAGCCAGCAGGCCGGCACGGCGAGCAACGCCGAGGGATGGCCGCGAGGCTCGACCATTTGCCAATGTTCCCTATCAGGAAGTACGCCGAGAAAGGCCGGTGCCAGCGCCAACAGGGCCAAGAGAGCCAGCGTGCGGCGCCGCGCAATTTTCTCCAACAAAATGTCGGTAAGCACAGGCGTCAGCAAAGCACCCAGCGCAATGAAAACAAAACCGAGATTGAGCGCAGCCGTAGAGTAAGACAACCCGGCAGC
>JAJPHU010000105.1 GCA_021325115.1 Planctomycetota bacterium
ACCGCAGTAAAATTTCACCCAACGGCGATGCGGCCTTGGGCGACTGCTTGATGGTTACTTCCACGCGTGTCCCTTCAAGTTAGGGCTGCCGGTTGATCCACTACCATCCCACCGTTTCCCATCGTCCCGTCCAATGCCCTGATCTATCTCCCTCCATGGACCTTATTCTTGTAAGCGATGCCGCTCATGCCAGGATGCCCCGGATAACCTCCCCGGAGCTGATAGGCAGCGGCCGGTTGAGCGCATCGCGGATCTCGGTCTTGGGATCAATGCCGAGCAAATCAAACATGGTGGCGGCGAGATCGTCGGGCCGCACCGGATCACTGGCGGGATAGGCGCCAATTTTGTCGGAGGCGCCGTGGACGTGGCCGCGCTTGACACCGCCGCCGGCCAACAGCGCCGTGTAGCACTGCGGCCAATGATCACGCCCCGCCATCTTGTTGATGCGCGGTGAACGCCCAAACTCGCCTACCCAAACCACCAAGGTTTCGTCAAGCAGACCGCGCTGATCGAGATCTTCCAAAAGTGCCGGCAGGGTTTGGTTGGTGATAGGCAATAGGTATTTCTTGAGGATGGGATACATCGGATGGTTGTTAAAGCCGTGCGTGTCCCAACCGCTGTCGAAACTTTGGCCGCCGATGGAGCGCGAGAAATACACATTGATGAACCGCGCTCCCGCTTCGACGAGCCGCCGCGCCAAGAGACAACTCTGACCGTAGGTGGTCCGACCATAGCGTTGGCGCACTGCATCCGGCTCGGCAGACAGGTCAAATGCTTTCTTGATAGCCGGCGAGGACAGCATGGTCAAAGCTCGTTGATAATGGGCGTCAATGCCCCGTGCTTTGGCCGAGAATTCTAACAATTCTGTCTGCCGATCGATCAGACGTAGTACCTCGCGGCGATTGCCCAGACGCTCCAACGACAGATTGTCGGGCAGACTCAGTTCCGGCAGACGAAAATCTGGACTATTCGGGTCTTGGTTGATGAAAAAAGGATCGTGAGCCTTGCCAAGAAAGCTGGCGTGCTGTCCCGGCGTGACGGAGCCGTCGCTGATGGTGTGCGGATAGGCAACGAAGGTCGGTACGCCGGCTCGCGCCGGCGCCAGGCGATCGACGATAGAGCCGTAAGCGGGAAACAGATCGTTGGAATCGCGCAGCCGCTGATCGTCGCTTGGCGGCGCGTAGCCGGTGAGGCTGTAATAGCCGGCGGAATTGTGGTTCTTCATGGTATGGTGCAGAGTGCGCACCAGCGTCACTTTGTTCATGACCCGCGCCAGGTCCGGCAAGCATTCGCACACCTGTACGCCAGCCAGATTGGTGGCGATCGGCTTGAACTCGCCGCGGATGGCATCGGGGGCGGACGGCTTCATGTCGAAGCTATCATGATGGCTGGGGCCGCCCCATTGATGAAGAAAGATCACGGCGCGAGCGCGAGCCTTGGGTTTGGTGCCCTGCTCGGCAGCGCGCAGTAATCCCGGCAGATGCAGGCCAAGCAGACTCAGACCGCCGACTTGCAGCAGATGGCGGCGTGTCAGCGCTGGGGCAAAGAAATTCTCGGAACAATCGCCGTTCGTAGTCATGGTCGACCTCTTTTACACTTTCACCAAGCTCCGAATATCGGCTGAAGGACTGCGGAGACTTTTTGGCGATCGCTCGAATCGGATAAGAATACGAGCACTCTAACCGTCTGTCCGATCGGAAACACTGCGGCTACGGAAGATGGTATTGGCAGCGTTTGGTTTGAGTGAACCTGTGTTTCAAATGCCCGGGCTTTCATTGCTGCCCTCCCACCGGAAGTCGGTTTGGTCCCTTGTATTGGACTCTCATCGTCGCAGCAGAAACTCCTTGGCATTGACCAGTCCCCACACCAAGTCTTCCAGTGCTGCTCGTCGGTCCTTGGCCTGGCTGAGCATCGCCAGCGCTGCTTGGCGTTCCGTCGCCGAGGGCGGGCGACACAGTGCCGCCAGATAAAATTCCTCGATAATCTCCGCATCACTTTTGCCGGCCGCAAGCAAGCGGCCGAGGCGATTATCGGATTCGCGGAGCATTTGGTTGAGCAGTGGGCCGGTGATGAGTTGGAACGCCTGATGGAGCGTGGTATCTTCGGAGCGCTCGCATTCACAGCTGAGCAAACGGCCAGGTTTGCCGAACGAAGTGAGGAAACGTTCGCCGTCGCTGGCTTGGCGGCGGCGTCCCCGCGGGATGGCTACACCTGGTAATTGGCCGGCGCGTGTGCCCACTGGTTGGCCAGAAAAACTCAATGTCACACCTGTCACTTGCGCCAAGGCGTCGAGCAGTTGTTCAGCTTGCAGCGGCCGCACCAGGGCACGGGCGAAATTGGCCTCATCGTCACTGTTGGTCTCGTTGGGCTTGGCGGAGAGTTGATAGGTGTGCGAGTTCAGGATGGTGCGGACCAGAGAGCGCAAATCGAAGTGATGATCGATGAAGTCTTGGGCCAAGGCGTCCAGTAAGGAGGCATTGACAGGTGGGTTGGAGGCGCGAAAATCGTCGTTCGGCTCGACGATGCCGCGGCCAAACAGATGATACCAGACACGATTGACCTGAGCGCGAGCGAAAAACGGATTTTTCGGATCGGCAATCCAATCAGCCAGAGCGAGCAAGCGATCGGTGGCGAGCGGGCTTGCTGAAGCGCCCCGGGTAGTGCTCGGAGCGCTTCCGCAATCCCGCTCGCCCAGGAACAACGGCCGCAGCACTTCCTCGCTGCGTGGGTGTTTGATTTCGCTGGTGCGGTCCATCCACACAATCTGCTCGCCATCAAACTCGTGCTTGTCAAAGCGATCGCGACGGTTGTTTGCGACGATGCGATACTGCACACGGCAGAAGAAAGCGGCGAAGCTGTGATAATCGGTCTGCGTCCAGCGGTCGAAGGGATGATTGTGGCAGCGGGCGCATTGCATGCGGATGCCGAGAAACACTTGAGCGGCGGCTTCGGCACGGGCCTGCGGATCGCGCAGGGCACGATACCAGTTGGCGGCGGGCTGGCTGTAGGTGCTGCCGCGCCCGGCGATCAGCTCGCGGGCAAATTCATTGAGCGGCTTGCCCTCGGCAATACTGCGACGAATCCAGTCGTGAAATAGACGCACACCCTTGGCATCGAGCGCTTTCTCCTCACAATGGAGCAAATCTGCCCATTTGAGAGACCAAAAGTCAGCAAACTCTGGACGTTCCAACAGAGCATCGATCAGGCGAGCACGCTTATCCGGCCGAGTATCCGCCAGGAAATGCCGCGTCTCGTCCGGCTTAGGCAAGACGCCCAGGACATCGAGGTAAACCCGGCGCAGGAAAACGCTGTCCGGGGCTAGCGGCGAGGGGGCCATGCGCAGCGTGCGCAGTTTGGCAAAGACATGATGATCGATATAGTTAGCTTCCGGCAGATGGGGCCAGGCAAAGCTTGGCCGCGCCGGCACGAACGCCAGCTGCACCGCGGCTTGGCGATCCAGATAGCGGACGAGGATGGTGGCTTCGCCCATGCCTTGCCGCCAGGCCACGCCATCGGCATCGACACGGACGGCGAGGTTCGAGGTCTCAAAAACCGATAGGCGCGTCACATCACAGACGTGGCCATCCGAGAAAATGGCGCGGACACGCAGCGGCACGTGATCGGCCGGCTCGATCAACACTTGCTCGCGCGGCGTCACCTCCAGTCGCTCCAAGACGGGAGCATTCGGCGGATCGGGCCGCATCCCTTCAGCGATCCAGCGAGAGAGCAACTGATATTCCAGCGAATCCCGATCGAAGCGCTTGCCGCCCTCGTGCGGCACCCGGCCCGTTGCTTTAGCAAGAATGAGGCTGTCTTCGGGATGCAGACGATCGGTACGGCGGCCCAGCGTATCCCGTGTCAGGGCATCGAAATCCCAATCGGGATCTTGGCCGCGCAGGGAGAGCTTGAAGCCGTTTTTGCCGTTCTGATTGCCATGACATGCGCCCTGATTGCAGCCGGCGCGCGACAGCACGGCCATCACCTCTTTGCGAAAACGAACAGGTTCAGCCTGTATGGAAGCGGCCGGCAACAAAGCCACGGCCAGAAAACCCCAGGTTATCCTCGTATGTATCATAGGACCGTCTCACAGCGTGAGGGCGGAGGCGCCTGGAGCGCCGGCGGGGGGCGAACGGTCTCTATCTTAAACCCTTCGCCG
>JAJPHU010000242.1 GCA_021325115.1 Planctomycetota bacterium
ATCCGCACTTCGGCACAGGCTTTCGTCGCTGGCCGGCCATCTGCGGTGTTGCAGTCCGCCGGATCTTCCGGAAGCTGATCGAGAAGCAAGTACACATCCCGTGTTGTGGCGAACAACTCCGCCGCGCCGAAGCCGCCCATCAGGGCGCACAACGGCGTCCGTCGAACACCGCTGTACGTCAGCTCTGCCGAGTGCAGCCGCTCCGGATCGGTGCGTCCCTTGGGTCTGGGCCGGCCGTCGCGCAATGGCACGATGTCGGTGGTTGTCGAGCCGACGTCAATGAGCAAGGCCGGTCCCTGCGGGGCATAGCGGCCGGCAAAGGTAGCCAGAGCCAGCCAGTTCGCAGAGGCTACAGGCAGCGGCGCGGCGCAGGCCGCAGCAACATCGACAAAGTATCCATCGTTGCGCCAGACGTGGATCGGCATCTGGCCGACGCTTGCCGTCACCGCATCGAGAATGGCACAAACGCCCTGCCGTTTGCTCTCGAAGCAATCGCACAGCTCGCCAGTCATGGTGACGGCCAAGGCGTCGAACGGCGGCATCTGCTGGAGCAAACGGCCCAGGGCCTCCGGCAAGAGAGTCGGCGTTTTCCACAAAGCGAAGGGCAGGCTAAACGCCGGGCCGCTGCTGTGGGCTGCCTTGAGATTGGCGCCGCCGATGTCGAGTCCCAGTACGTTCATCAGAAGAACTAACCACAAAGTGCCAGAGAACCCAGAGAAGAAAACACGGAGAGAAAAATAGACCAGCGGACATTTCTCTCCTCCACCAGGCGAGAGAGGTTTTTATCGATCCTATACTTTTGGCCTTGGTGTGTCATTGTGCGTTGTGTTTTCTCCTCTGGGTTCTCTGGGATTCTGGAGTTAGTTCTTCTTTGCCGGAGCGAGCTTTGGCTCGGTAGTTTGGAAGCCGGTCGGCTGGATAGGCGGCGGGGTTACAACCGACGGCGGACCCGGCGGGGCAGGAGCGGCTGGGGCAGGATGGCTCAAGCGAAAGGCAACCTGATCGAAGATGCGGGCACTGATAGCTTCATCGCCGAAACAGGCCACGCGGATCGATACGCGCGTGAGCAGACCTTCGGCAGGGATGGGGCTGTGCAAGCAGTCAAGATAGATGCGCACCTTCTTGCCGTTGGTTGTTTTGGTGAGGAAAGTAGCTTTGCCGTCATGGGTTTCTTCATTGAAGATGACAAAGTTCAAATCGAGCAAAGCGGCGCGGACGGCGTTGTGTACGTCTGTGAAACAGGCAGGGAAGTCGCGGTAAACCCGGCCTTTGTAATAGAAATAGCCGGTGGCGGCCGCACCGCCGGCCACGCCCGCCAAGGCCAACAAGCAGCCGCCTTGCATCAAGGCCAGCACCGCGATCAAGGCGTACAGGGCTCTTTTCCTCGTTCCCGCTTCGGGCATCCATGCCTCCTCTCGAACCACCCCCTTACCAACTCTTGCTGGCGCTGTGGGCTGGCAAGAGACGAGCCTACCGGCCGTACCATAACGACATTGCTTCCTCGCCGGCAAGGGCAAGTCTCTTCGATTAGATGCCGTGCCAAACACGCGAAAAATGGGAAAAAAGCGCTGACAGCCCCTTGACGTGACCAACACGCACCGATACATTGAAATGTGATGAAGTCTCGGAACAGTTACGGGTTGTAACCATTCCACGGAACAAAGGAACAGGTTGCCTGCCGAGATTTTCACCTGGCTCCCGCAGGGGAAGCGGATCTTTACCAGGCGTGTCCTACACTCCTCCCTCCAGCTGCGTGCCCTATCGGGATGCTGGGAACAGGCGGGAACCAGCGAACCCAGCCCCGGCTTACTTTAGAAAAGGATAGGCGGCGATGCTAGTACTGTCCAGGAAAAAAAACGAAAGTATCGTCATCAACAACGACATCACGGTGACCGTGGTGGAGATCCGCGGCGATAAAGTCCGCCTCGGCATCGTGGCGCCCAAAGAAGTCCCGGTGCATCGCCAGGAAGTCTACGATGCCATCCACTCCAGCGGCAAAACCGCCGCCCCTCCCACCTCTGCGGCAGCCCCTGTTGGCGCCGATAAGTCTGCCAACACTTGATAAGGGGTTGGATGGTTAGGATGTTTACCCCCCCCTCTAACCCCCTAACCGGCAGAGACGAGACGGCGATAAGCGCGCGTGGCGGCATTGAGCCAGCGCGGGCTAGGCTTGGTCACTAAAAAGGACGTGCCATGTACCTGCACGGGCAACCTTTGCTCCATGAAAAACTCATCAGCCGCGCGACGCACGCCAGGGAAATCCGGATGGAGATAATCGTGGCCACCCAGGACACCGCGCCGTTTGATTTTGGGAAACCACGCTTCTAAATCCCGGCGGACCGCTTCATACGAGTGATCCGCATCGAGAAACACGAAATCGAGCGTCCCATCCTCGAATAAGCTCGCCGCTTGCTCCGACGGCATCTTCAAAGGGCAAATCACATCCTCAACACCAGCACGGCGAACGTTGCGGATAAAGTGCCAAAACACATCTTCCGATCTCTCGTTCCCATGCTCCGCGGGAGAATATTCCTCGCACTCGTCGTAGAGCCAGCCGTCCCATAAATCGACAACGTAGAGGCGAACCTTCTTGCCCGACTTCTGAATGCGCGAGGCCAAGTAAAGGCTGGAACGGCCCAGATACGCACCGACTTCGACAAAGACGGCCCCCTCACGCGCCCGCGCGAGGATGTGATCGTAGATGTCGGCGAAATCAAACCAGCCGGGAACTTGTTGGTAATGATCCATTCCTGCCTTCCTGCTTAGGCGAACGGGCCAGTTCTCCTTGTTCCCACGCTCCGCAGGGGAACGCGCCACCGGGGCAAGATGGTAACTCGCTCGATAGGTACTGTCAATCCGGCTCGTCAATACCTGCTGAAGTAGATTAGTACGCCTCCTAGCCATTGCGTGAGAGTGGAGCCGATGCCGAAGACGATAGCGGCCTTGGCGCGGTTGCTGGCGGAAAAATCGTCGCCGACATGGCGCACGGCCTGATAGCCGAGCACTATTGCCGCCGGACCCAGTAATAACCCCAAGCCCGGTACGATCGACCACAGTGCCAGGCGATACGCTCGCCAAGCCTCCGCATTGTTGCTGTCTGCGACCGCTGCTTCAGCCGCGTCGCCATTGCGGCGGCGTGATCCGGAACGGCGAACTGGACGGTCCTCGTTAGCACGCAAAGAGTGTCCACAATTGACACAAGCGAAGGCTTCCGAGGCGTTTTCCGTATGGCAGGCTGGACAATTCATACCGTGTTCCGTGTTCCATTTTCAGTAAAACATAACATGAAACACCAAAATCGGAAAACCGAAAACGGAACACCGGGTGTCCCTCTTGATTTTGGCGTGTCGGAGGGCTTATGTGCCAGAAGGCTTTTCCCTCCCCCCTGGTGGGGGAGGGCGGGAAAAAACCTACTTGAGGGCTGGCGCAACCCCACTCGCCAAAATCGAGAGGGACACCCCGGAACACCGAACATGGAAAAACGGAACACGGAAATGCGTTATCGTCCGACTTTTGAGGAATTTGTCGAGCTGACCCGTTCGTCCACTCCTGCGGCGGGGCTGGTGCCGGTCTATCGCCAGCTGATCGGTGATACCCTGACACCCGTGAGCGCCTTCTGCAAGATCCAGGAAGGCGACTGGTCGTTTCTGTTCGAGAGTGTCGTCGGCGGCGAACGGGTGGGGCGCTATAGCTTCGTCGGCTCCGGTCCCTTCCTGTGCTTCCAGGCATTTGGCAATCGCGTGCGCATTGAGGAAGCGCCGCCTGGCGAGAGGGGTTGCATCAATACTCCGAGAGACCCGCTCAGGGTACGGACGCAATCCCGCTCGCCGATCGAGCTGGAACATCCCGATCCGCTGCGTCTTTTGGAAGAGCGGCTGTCGGCCTATCGCGCGCCGGCGCTGCCGGGACTGCCGCGTTTCTGCGGCGGCGCCGTCGGCTATGCCGCCTACGATGCCGTGCGCTACGTCGAGCGCTTGCCGAACCCGCCGCCGGATGATCGCGGTTTGCCGGACCTCTGCTTCGCTTTTTACGATCGCATGGTCATCTTCGATCACATCAACAAGACGATCGCCGCCGTCGCTCATGCCCATGTCGATCCGGCCAACCTGCGTCTCTGTTATGATGCTGCGTGCGAGCGTGTCGATCGCCTGGTCGAACGGCTGCAGCAGGGCGTCGCCGATCTGCAATTGACCGATATTCAGCCGCTCGGCGACGTACAAATCCCTTATCGCTCCAACTTCGAGCGTTCGGCTTTCGAGTCGGCCGTCCAGCGCTGCAAGGAATTCATCTACGCGGGCGACATTTTCCAGGTCGTCCTCAGCCAGCGTTTGCAGACGGAAACACGGGCGCGGCCATTTGACATATACCGGACCTTGCGCGTCGTTAATCCCAGTCCGTTCCTGTTTTATCTGAAATCGGGGCCGCTGTGCCTGGTTGGCTCGTCGCCGGAGATCATGGTCCGTGTCGAGGGCGATAAGGTGACAATCCGTCCCCTGGCTGGCACCCGGCCGCGCGGCCGCAGCGAAGAGGAAGACGAGCGTCTCGCCGCCGAGCTGCAAGCCGATCCGAAGGAACGCGCCGAACACATCATGCTCGTCGATCTGGGCCGCAACGACGTGGGTCGCGTCGCGCGCTACGGCACCGTGCAACTGAGCGACGAACTGACCGTAGAGCGCTACAGCCACGTCATGCACCTGTGCAGCACGGTGACGGGCCGCTTGCAGCCCGGCAAGACTGCTTTCGACGCCCTGCGTGCGTGTCTGCCAGCCGGCACGCTCTCAGGCGCCCCGAAAGTGCGGGCGATGGAAATTATCGACGAACTGGAGCCGCACCGTCGCGGCCCTTACGGCGGCGCGGTCGGCTACGTCGATTTCAGCGGCAACATGGATACGTGCATCGCCCTGCGGACGCTGGTGCTGAAAGGCCAAACGGCATATTTGCAAGCCGGCGCCGGCATCGTCGCCGACAGCATCCCCGCCAACGAATATGAAGAGACGTTGAACAAAGCACGCGGGTTATTGCGAGCGCTGGAGATGGCGGAGAAGCAGTTGTGAGTTGTTCCGTACGCTCCCGCGACGAGCGTTATCGCGGCTACCGGGGCCTCGATTTGCTTCTGGGCAAGGAATGAGTCATTTTTTTGCATCATCGCTTCCAACTCGTCCGTGCGTAAAAACAATGGATACGGATGGCCGGGTATCTCCTTGAAATTCCACCGTTGGTAAAAGGCTTTGGCAACGTCGAGAAGAACTTTTGTCACTGACCGTTGCTTTTGCTGCTTTTGAAGTGCCTTGGTGGCCAAGCAATCATCCACTTTTTCCTGGCGCGTAAACGTTGGCTCCTCTCTTACAATTGCATAGCAATCCGCTATACGAGCAAGAGGCGAATTTCATGCCCTGACAGCTTCCGCCGCGAACACGCGCTCATACGCCTGCTGGGCCGTTGTCCTCAGGCATGCAGCTATGTCCCGGTATGCTTCACGATGGTAGTCCCCTTCTTGTCGCGGGCTTTTCCGTTGACCTTCCCGCTCGGCGCTCTCATACTGAGGTTCTGAGACACCGACACCGAAAGGGTAAAGAATGAAGGACAAACCATTAGCCGGACAGGTCGCCTGGGTAACTGGCTCGTCGCGCGGCTTGGGCCGGGTCATGGCCACGAAACTTTGTCAGCTCGGCGCCGCGGTAGCGATACACGGCACACGCTTCGATTCGCCGCGCTCTTTTGGCGAAGGCGAATCGATGGAGCAAGTGGCACGGGACGTTGCCGCCGAAGCCGGCGGCGAGGTCATGCCGGTCTGGGGCGATGTCACCGATGAGGCGGAAGTGACACGCATGACCGATGCTGTGCAGGCACGATTGGGTCCCATCGACATTCTGGTGGCCAACGCGGGCGGCGACATCGGCGCGGGCGGCACTGGCGTCGGCCGCGGTGGCCGGCCCAGTCCCGATGATTGCATCGGCATCCCGCTGGCCGACATCCGGGCCGTCCTCGATCGCAACCTGCTGTCCTGCATTCTCTGTTGCCGTGCCGTGGCGCCGGGCATGATGACGCGGAAGCACGGCCGGATCATCACCATCGGCTCGATCGCCGGCACCTTTGGCCGCGATGACGGCGCTATCTACGCCGTGGCCAAAGCGGCGGTACACGAGTACACGCGCTGTTTGGCCGTGCAGCTGCGGCCCTACAATATCCCGGTCAACTGCGTCGCGCCGGGGGGAACCGTGACCAATCGCTTTCTGGTCATCCACAACATCGACCGGGGAAAACTGATCGAAGAGGGCACGCTGGACCGCTACGGCCGGCCGCACGAGGTCGCTTCCGTGGTCGCCTTTCTCGCCTCGGAAGAAGGACGCTTTATCAGCGGGCAGGTAATCCGAGTGGACGGCGGCTCTCAGTGCTGGCCAGCATAACAATCTATATGAACGAACCTCTTGTCTTTTTGAACAACCAAATGGTGCCAGCCTCGCAGGCCCACATTGCCATCTACGATGCCGGCATCGTGTTAGGAGCCACGGTCACAGAGCAAACGCGCACCTTCCACCAACGCCCTTGGCGGCTGGACGAGCACCTCGATCGGCTGTTCCGCTCGCTACGCTACGTGCGCCTGGACATCGGACTCTCGAAGGAGCAACTGGCCACCATCGCGCAGGAGGTGATCGAACACAACGCCCGCTTGCTCGAAGACCCCAGCGAGTTAGGTCTCATTCTCTTCGTCACGGCCGGCGAGCATGCTGCCTACACGGGCAAGCCGGCACGGACGATGCCGACGGTCTGCGTCCACACCTATCCTCTGCCTTTTGAGCTGTGGGCGAAAAAGATGCTCACAGGAGCGCATCTGATCACGCCCTCGATTCGACACGTTCCGCCGCAGTGCTACGATCCAAAAGTGAAATACCGCAGTCGAATGCACTTCTACCTGGCCGACCTGGAAGCGCGCTGGATCGATCCGGAGGCTCAGGCGCTGCTTCTCGATCTGGCCGGCAACATCACCGAGACAAGCACAGCCAACTTTCTGATTGTTGAGCGCGGCACGATTGTTTCGCCCACTACCGTCAATACACTGCCGGGCATCAGCCGGGCGATGGTCATGGAACTGGCCGGCAAACTGGGCATCCCGTTCGTGGAGCGCGATCTGCAAGTTTACCACGCGATGAATGCCGAGGAGGCCTTCCTGACCAGCACGCCCTACTGTCTGATGCCGGTCACGAAGATTAACGGCATACCCATCGGCGACGGCAAACCCGGGGCGATGACGCGACGTCTGCTAGCAGCCTGGAGCGCGGAAGTAGGGCTGGATATTGAGAAACAGATTCAGTCGGCATTAAGGATAGGGGACTGAGGATAGAAAAAGAGTCTTTTTCTATCCTCAGTCCCCTATCCTCTATCCTCACGGCGTAGTTGCCGTCTTGGCAGCCATCGACTTGCTTTCGGACGGTGCTTTGAGACGTGCCATCACGTCTTCGCTGAGTTTAAACAGATCCCCCTCTTCGCCGGGCTTAAGCAATTTCACAGAACCTTCATCGCCTTCCGCTGGCGGCAGACACACCGAGACGTGGTCCCTGCCCAGTACGGTGAAGGTATGGCCTTTCACCACCACCGCTGTTGCCTCATCGATGCCCAGACCCAGGCAACGTGGGTGGCTGGCCAGCACGCTAAGCAGCCGTTTCTGCCGCTTGCGATTGCGGAAGTGCTGATCGATGACCACGTTGGGCAACAGGCCGAACCCCTCGCCGACGCGCACTTGCCGTTCACCGCCGGCAATCATGACATCGCTCATGACCGAAGCGCCGGCCGAGGTACCGCCAATGACACCGCCACGCGCCAATAACTGCCGCAATTCCTTCTCGACGGCTGTGCCGTGATAGGCTTTGACCAGCCGCATTTGATCGCCACCATCTAGCCATGCTGCCGTCGCCTTCTTCAAAGGTTGGACAAACGACGGATCATTGGCCTCTTTCGGATCGAAGGTATGCAGCAGCGATACGGAGGCCAACCCCTGGGTTTGCCAGTATTTGAAGCTGAAAAAATTTTGCGTTCGCACTTCGAACTCGCTGGCAGTAGGAATGACAACCAGGTGCCCCTTCTTGCCGCCAGCCAGCTGGAGAAAGCGATCGCGGATGTCATCAGGGAAGCCGCCGCCGCCGACGATCACCAAAGCGCCCGGGATACCCTCGTTCTTCGTTTCCCCACTTGGTGCGGAAACGCGCGCAGGACTTGCCTTCGGCTCGCCGTCTGCCAGTGCCGGCAGGACCGTCAAACAAACGGCAGCCAGCGAAGCAGCCAAAGGCTGCCTCATGCAAACCGCAGGGAGAACAAGGCGATAAATCGAAAGGGCGATCCTGTTCCGAGAGCAAAAAATGCGTGGCACGGTTACCTCCGCAACTTTGAGGAGGACGAACATCCTGTACAGAATCTCACGGGCAGGACGGACCCGTACAAGTTGGGAGAGAGCGATCGTGGACGAAGGATGTACGGTCCTCCATGACCTTCTAAGCTGAGCTTACCATATTTTCCCTCATTGGTGCTACCCGAATTGCTCCAATCAAGCCCTGTGGCGTTGAATTCCATGCGCCTCTTGCCTCCTGTCCGCTACAACCGCATCTGCGGATGCAAGGAGGTTCTGCAAGGGGCGTTCCAAACCGGACATGGAAAGAACAGCAGCAAGCCCAGCTTCATCGCGTTTGCTGCCCCCCTGCATCTCGCTCGTTACAATCCAAATAGCCAGAATGCCCACCATTGGGTTTGGAAAGATCACAAGGATAGCGAAACTGCCGAGTTACCAGGAGGATGGCAAAACGGTGATTGGGCACGCTCATTTTCCCGATCAGGAAGGCCCTTTCCAGGTGCGCGCCATCCCCAGTAATTGCCGGCGCACACCTTCGGGTCGCAGCCATCCGAAACCGGCGTAGCCGAGCGTTCGTATCAGTGCTTGGAAATCGCTCTCCGTCCACACGGGCGGTCCCTGGCGCTTCAGCGACTGAGTGATTTCTTTTTCAGCTGGCGCCGAGTAGAACCAGCGAGCCAGGGGCGAGCGGCGGCGTTTACGCGGCGGCGGCTCCGCATAAGGAGTATGCAGCGACAAGAACATCTCCAGATAGGGCCGTGCGCCTTCGTCCCAGTCGGCCGGCTCGGTGTCGGCCAATTCCCAATCGAGGATCCACACCCGCAGGGTACGGTCGGCACTGCCGGACAGGGCGAAACGGCCATCGGCGCTGAGGGAAACCGAGGTGACAGCGTCGCCGTGGCCGGCGAAGGTGCGCAGACATTGTCCACTAGCAATTTCCCATAATTTCACCGTGGCGTCGGTGCTGCCCGAGAGAAGGTATCGGCCATCGAAACTCAGGCAGACGGAAGTGACAGCGCCGGAGTGTCCCTCGAACGTGCGCAGCCGCCGGGCCGTGGCCAGGTCCCAGAGATGGATTACGCCCGATTGTACAAAGCGGCCATTGTCACGCTGAATGACGGCTTGGCCGCAGCCGGCCAGGGCGAAGCGGCCATCGGCGCTGAGGGCCACGGCAGTAATGGCCTCCGGCTCGTCCTCGAAAAGCGGCAGACAATAGCCGGTCGCCGTCTCCCATGCGTTCAATTGTCCGCTTGTGAACAGCCGTTCGCCATCGTTGCGGATAAGGAACAGAGCACTGCCGGATAGGGCCAGGCGCCCATCGGCGCTGAGGGCGACGGAATGCACCGGGCCAGTGTGGCCGCGCAGGACGCATAACAACCGACCAGCCGACACATCCCACAAATGGACCGTGCCATCGACACTGGCCGAAACCGCCAGGCGGGCATCGGCGCTCAGGGCCACTGAAGTTAGCCCATCGAGATCTTCACGGCAACTGCGCAGACAATCGCCCGTTCGCACATCCCACAGTTTCAGTGTGGCATCGGTGCTGCTGGACAGCGCGAATCGGCCATCGCCGCTCAAGACGGCTGCCGTAACGCCGCCCATATCGCCTTCGAGTGTGTGCAGGCAGCGGCCTTCGTCCGGCTGCCACAATTTCAACATGCGATCGCGGCTGCCGGACAGGGCGAGCCGGCCGTCGTGGCTCAGACATACCGAAGTCACCGCCTCGGTATGTTCGGCGAGAATGGCGCCGCCCCAGGCGCTTTGCAGCGCTTGCCGCGGCAGATGAACGTAGAGATTGCTCCACAGGGCCATCGCTTCCGGTCGGCGGCCGTGTCCCGGTTGGGAACGCGCTTCGCGGAGATGATGGGCGGCACGCACCGCTTCGCCAGCGGCCAACGCCTGCCGGGCCAGTTTCAAGGAACGCTCGTACTCCGTCCAGGCGGACAACACGAGGTCGCTGGGCAGTACGCGCGACAAAACGTAGGGGGCCGATTGCTCATCGGGCACGGTCCACAACGCCAGCGTGGCATCGGCGCTAGCCGATACCACCTGTCGGCCAGCCCCGACCAGGCCAAGGGAATGCACAGTCCCTGCGTGGCCTTCGAAAGTGGCGAGACAGCGACCGGTGTTACGCTGCCAGATCTTGATGGTGCGGTCCTCGCTGCCAGATAGAACATAACCGCCGCCGGCGCTGAAACAGACCGAAGTCACACTCCCCTGGTGTCCTTCCAAAACGCGGAGACAACGACCAGTAGCGGCGTCCCAGAGACGAAGTGTGCGGTCGCCGCTGCCGGACAGGACGTAGCGGCCATCGCTGCTCAACGCAGCGGCCAGCACTTTATCGCTATGGCCCGAGAAAGTCCGCAGCCGGTGCCCGCTCTCGACGTCCCACAACAGCAGTGTGCGATCGCGGCTGCCGGACAGAATGTGCCGGCCATCGCCGCTGTAGCACACGGCGAGAACGGGGCCGTCATGGCCGTCCAGCGTGCGCAGGCAAAGGCCCGTGGCCGTGTCCCACAGTTTGATGACACCGTCGCCACCACCGGAGAAAGCAAGCCGACCATCGCTCGAAAGGGCCACAGCCAGCACCCAATTGCGATGCCCTTCAAGGATGCGAAAACATTCGCCAGTTTCTATCTGCCATAGTCGCAGGGTGCGATCGGCGCTGCCCGATAAGGCGACTCGGCCATCCGCGCTCAGACCGACGCTTGTCACCCACTCAGCATGTCCTTCCAACGTACGCAGACAGCGGCCGTTCATCGCGTTCCACAGCTTAAGGGTGCCGTCGGCGCTGCCGGACAGAATAGAGCGGCCGGTACGGCCCGTGCAGACCGAGGACACCCAGCCGTTGTGTCCTGTGAAGCGGCGCACCAGCCGGCCGCTGTTGTGCAGACAGTCCTGAGCTGCCTTCCGTGCGGCGCGCACCTCATCCAGCCCCGCGCCGGAGGCGGGCACGCGCTCCAGGACCTCCAGGGCCGAGCGCCAATCGCCTTCCTCCAATTGCACACGCGCTAACAGATACGCAGGCAGCCATTCGCCGGGGTGTGCCTGGCCGACCTCGTACAGCTGCTGCCGAAGTGTTTCCGCGTTCAGGCGGCCCCCCCGCCAGCGTGTCAGGCCGAGATTGTACGTCGATTCGGGATGCTGCGGACTGATGGTCAGCGCTTCTTGCCAGAGCTGCTCGGCCTCGTCGTGTTTATTCAAGTCGCACAGCGACAGGGCGCGGTTGTTGAGGGCGTCGGCTCGCGCCTTGGCGGCCTGCGGCGCCGGCCGACGATAGCTGCGGCCAAACGTCTGCGCGTAGAGCCGTTGCAGCACCGTGATGATTTCCAGCATATCGCGCGGCCGATCTTCCGGATTGGCCTGAAAACACTGCTGAAGTAACTCGGCCAAGGGAAGCGGCATGGGCGGCAGGCCCGCATCGGCCGGACCACGTTCCCGGTAATCGGCCAAGATGCTGGCTGCCAGGTAGCCGGCCGACCAGTACGTTGAGCCAATGAACATATGAAGCAGCGATACGCCCCAACTCCAGATGTCGGTCTTGCGAGATACGGGCCGGCCCTGGATCTGCTCCGGCGAGCAGAACGCCGGCGTCAATCCCCCGGCGCTGACGAGGATGGTATTTTGCTCCGAGCCGGAAGCGTATTCCGAGCCAGAAGCGTAAGCGCAAGAGACGGCCCCGACCGGTTTCGCCCTGGCCATGCCGAAGTCCGTGACTTTGGCGATGCCGTCGCTGGTCATCAGCACGTTGCCCGGCTTGACATCGCGATGCACCAGCCCCTGCTCGTGAGCGTGCTGCAAGCCCCAGGCAAACTGAATGGCGATATCGAGAATGCGCTCCAGAGCGCGCGTCGGGCCGCCGGCATAGAGCTTGCGTGAGCGAATCCACTCGGCCAAGCTGCCGCCCGCGACATACTCGGCGAAGACGTGCGGAATGCCGTTAAGCCGGCGGATGTAATGGCAAGTCGCCAAGTGAGGATGCAGACCAAGCTTGACCCAGGTTTCCGCTTCCTGCTCGAAGTCAGCCTTGTCTTGTTCGCTTTGGAAGAACTCGCTGCGCGGGCACTTGACAGCCAGATCCATGTTCCAGCCGCGATGGTGGACGCGATAGACCAATCCGCGTCCGCCGCTGGTGAAGACCTCGCGCACCTCGTAGAGATCGAGAAGGACATCGCCGGGTTTCCACAAGCCGGCTGTCGTCTCCGCCTCGGCTGAGCGCCCCTCATAAGTGACTGTTGGAGGCAGAGACACGGCGGGCGACTCATCGGAGAGCCACCACCAGGGCGAGGAACGTTTGGAAGAACTATCGCCCATCGCTGTCACACGGATATTGACACAAGAGCGATCTACCTCCCTGTAGGGTAACGCAAGCCGGCGTTGTGGTCTACGAGAAGAGGGCCAGAAGCGCAAGCGATGGATACCCTGCCGTCGCTTATCGTTGCCGGTTGCTCGTGAACTGGTATTGTGGTTAACACCTGTCAGAAAGCGTTGTGATAATCGTCAGGAAGTTTAGAGCTACCGGACCAAACCTCCTTTCCCTGGTGGGGGAGGGCTGAGGTAGATTGTGTCCCCCACCCGAACCCTCCCCCACAAGGGGGAGGGAAAAGTCCGCTAGCTCTAAGCGGCGAGCGGCAGAGGAGCGTGACGCGCTCTCCTGCGGGTTGGGGCTAACCTCATTCGGAGTAGATCGTCATGCACTCACGTTCTCTCTCCTGCAGTGGGATACTGTTCTTGTTATTGACAACGTCAGCAGTGCGGGCGGACGGCATGTCGCCGGAGCAACGCAAAGCAGTGCAGAAAGGGCTGGAGTGGCTGGCCAAGACCCAGCACCGCGACGGCCATTGGGAAGCGTTCGGCGGACAGTTTCCCGTGGCCATGACCGGCCTCTCCGGCATGGCGCTGTTGATGGAAGGCAGCACCCTCCGCGAAGGCAAGTACAAGGACAATATTCGCCGCGCCGTCGATTGGCTGATGGCCCATTCCCAGCCCAACGGCATGATCGGCAATCCCAACATGCCGGGCGAATCCGGCCGTTATATGTACGGCCACGGCTTCGGCACGCTCTTTCTCTCTTGCGTCGTCGGTGAAGAAGATGACGCCGATCGCCGCCGTCGCTTGGTGGACATCCTCGAACGCGCCTGCAAATTCTCGGCCTCGGCACAGACGGACCGCGGCGGCTGGGGCTACGTATCGGCGCGGGAAGGCAACAATTTCGATGAAGGCTCGGTGACGATCACACAGGTGCAGGCGCTGCGGGCGGCGCGGAACGCTGGCATCGCCGTGCCGCAGCAAGCCATCAAAATGGCTCAGAAGTACCTGGCCGACTCAACCAACAGCCAAGGCGGCGTGGTCTACAGTCTCGGCGCCGGCCACGCTGGTGGCGGCGGCCGGCCCGCGCTGACGGCGGCGGCCATCGCCTGCGGCTTCAGTTTCGGCGATTATAATTCGCCCCTGGTCAAGAAATGGTTCAAATTCTGTCAGGAGCACCTGCACGGCCTGGGCGGCGGTACACGCCAGGGCTTCGAGGAATACAGCAACTATTACTACGCCCAAGCCGTCTACATCCTCGGCGACGACGGCTATGCCCGCCTCTTTCCCGATTCCAAGCCCAACGAACGCATAACCTGGAGCGGCTACAAAAAGGAGAACTTCGAGGGCATCATTCGCTCCCAATCCGCTGACGGCAGCTGGACTGGCTCCGGTGGCATCATGGTCGATGCCCACTTCACCACTCCGGCGTACCTGACCATCCTCCAACTCGACAATGCGGTGTTGCCGATTTATCAACGCTAGCCGCAGCCATCCGATTCTAAGGGCGAGCGGACTTTCCCCTCCCCCCTTGGGGGGGAGGGTTGGGGGGCTTTTCCCTCCCCCCTTATGGGGGAGGGTTGGGGTGGGGGGACACCATTCCTTGGCTCCCTTGCCTTGACACCTCCTACCTCACCCCTCCTCCACGAGGGGAGAGGAAGTTTTGTCCGGTAGCCTTAAGGTATAGCAATCGTAGGCTGCAACGCCTGAAGGAGAGACTGCATGTTGCTGAACAACTGATCAATCAATGCCATCTGGGCGACCTGGTACGATTGCACCTGGTTCAGAAAGTAAGACGGACTATAAAAATTCGCCATCGCACTCTGAATGGCCTGTGGAGATTGGCCGACGGTTGTTGCTGGTTGAAGCATCCAGCTATTGAACGGCGTGAATAAAGGGATTCCGGCGTCGATGGGGCCACCGAAGGCGCCACTGGGCGTCATCCGGTCTTCCAAAACCTCGAGTCCCAAGCGAACCTCCCTGCTGCTTTTCATGGTCAAACCTTTCTGTTTTGATGATCCTCTCCTGGATCTCCGTGGCGACGCCAAAAAACTAACCTACGAACGCACGAATGCAAGAATGGTCCGCTCTAAAATTGCATCAAAGAGGCCGTTGAAATGCGGGGTTTGTCGATTGTATTCGGGAAAGGGAGGACAGGGCAGCATGACTCCGATCCAGAAGCGTAAGCGAAGCCGCTTCGCTTACGCTTCTGGATCGGAGTCGCGTTATTTCGTTTTCTTATGCCGGCGCTCCGCCTTCTGACGCAGGTACGCCTGAATAAAATCGTCGATCTCGCCATCAAGCACGTTCTGCACCTGCGGTGTTTGCACGTCGGTGCGCACGTCTTTGACCAGCGTGTACGGCTGCATGACGTAGTTACGGATCTGGTAGCCCCAGGCTACTTCGCCTTTCTCGTCGTACAGCTTCTCGACTTCGGCGCGGCGTTTTTGTTCTTCGATTTGATAGAGCTTGGCCTTGAGCATTTTCAGAGCCATTTCGTCGTTTTTGTGCTGGCTACGCTGGCTGCGGCTCTCGGCGGAAATGCCGGTCGGCAGGTGTGTGTAGCGCACGCCGCTCTCGGTCTTGTTCTGATGCTGGCCGCCGGGACCGCCGCTGCGGAACGTGTCGCGTCGCAGTTCATCGGGACGAATCTCAATCTCGATCGTGCCTTCGATCTCCGGCATCACATCCACGGCAGCGAACGAAGTTTGCCGCCGGGCATTGGCATCGAATGGACTGATGCGCACCAGGCGATGTACGCCGGCCTCGCCCTGCAGATGGCCGTAGGCGTAATCGCCCTTAATATGCAAAGTAGCATTGCGGATGCCGGCCTCTTCGTTGGGCAATTCATCGACAATCTCGACCTCGTAACCATGTTTTTCGGCCCAGCGGGCGTACATGCGCATCAGCATCTGCGCCCAGTCGCACGCCTCCGTGCCGCCGGTGCCGGCCTGGATGCGCAGATAGGCATTGCTGGCGTCTTGCGGGCCGTCGAGCATGGCACGCATCTCGAATTCGTCGAGGCGTTTCTCAAACGGCACCAGTTCGTGCTCTAGCTCGGATTCCAGGCTAGCGTCCTCATCGGCCAATTCGACCAACGCTTGCATGTCGCCAGCGGCTGACTCCAGCTCTTCGTAGGGCTTGAGCAGGCCGTTGAGCGGCTTCAGTTGAGCGATGATCTGTTGGGCCTTTTCGGGATTGTCCCAAAAATTGGGCTGGCCCATGCGGGCATTGAGTTGTTCACGCAGGGATTGTTTGCCAGAGATGTCAAAGAGAGTCCCGCAGCCGGGTCAAACGGTTCAATACTTCTTCACTACGTCGTCGTAATTCGGCGTTCATCGCGTTCCTCAATAGGATAGATATTATCTAAGCCCATCCAACGAGCTTTAATAAGATGATTATACCAGAAACACGGCTCATGGTCCATTCGGATTACCAGCCAGGGTGCCCCTCTCGATTTGGGCGTGGAGGAGGGCTTCCGTGCCGGCAGTCTTTTCCCTCCTCTGGTGGGGGGAGAAGTATTTCGCCTGTGGACGCCTTACCCTCCCCCACAAGGGGGAGGGGAAAAATCTATTCGGCGACTGGCGCAACCCTGCTTGCCAAAATCCAGAGAGGCACCCTACCAGTCGGTCAGAGTTATTCGCCTATTGAGGTCTGTCTATGCCAGAAATCTACGTCAGCACGGATATTGAGACCGATGGTCCGATCCCTGGCCCCCATTCGATGCTCAGTTTTGCCTCGGCAGCATATCGGGCAGATAAGACGCTCCTTGGCACTTTCAGCGCCAACCTGCACACGCTGCCGGGGGCCGAGGGACATCCGCAAACGATGGCGTGGTGGCAGACACAGCCGGAAGCATGGGCAGCGGCACGGCGGAATTTGCGCAAGCCAGCGGAAGTCATGCCAGAATATGTTGCCTGGCTTAAAGCGCTGCCGGGACTGCCTGTCTTCGTGGCCTATCCGGCCGGCTTCGATTTCCTCTTCGTCTACTGGTATCTGATTCGTTTTGCCGGTGAGAGTCCGTTTTCGTTTTCTGCGCTGGACATCAAAACGTATGCAATGGCAATGCTGGGTACGGAATATCGCCAATCGGTCAAGCGCAACATGCCCCGGCACTGGTTCGATCCGCTGCCGCACACCCACTGCGCCCTCGACGATGCCATCGAGCAGGGAGCGCTCTTCTGCAACATGCTCGCTGAGAACCTGAGACGAACACATGGCGAGCGAGACAGGGATGCCCCCGGTGACGGCTAATCGGGAGCATCCCTGTTCCCGCTCGCCAAGTTGTGCTTATTTTTTCTTCGCCAATTCTTGCTTGAGCGTCTGGACGGCTTTTTCGATCTGAGCGTCACGGCCCTTGAGGAAGTCGTCCGGCGTGTTATCGACATACACATCCGGCGGCACGCCGTAGTTCTCCAAGTTGGTATTGTTAACGTTCCACAAACCAACCGTTGGCGTACGGATGGTCGAGCCGTCCATCAGCCGATACGCGCCAGTGCCGATCACCGCGCCGTAGGTAGTGACACCAACCACTTTGCCGAGCTTCAATGTCTTGAACCCATCAGGGAAGACCTCCGCATCGGAAGTGGAGCGTTCATTGGCCATCACCACCATCGGGCCGAAAAAGCCGCGCAGCGGCCGCGTCACGGTCACGGAATCGCGCGTGCGCGTGTACTGATACTGGCGCTGCTGCAAAATCTGCAATAGCTCCTGATCGATGCCGCCGCCGGGATTGAAACGCTGATCGATGATGAGCGCTTTTTTGCCAGCCATTTTCGCCAGATCGCGCTCGAACTGGCGCAGCGACGATTCGTTCATCTGCCGGATGTGCAAATAACCGATCGTGCCGCTGGACAGCTTGTCCACCATCTTCCGCCGGTCGGCGACCCAGCGTTCGTATTGCAAATCGGCGTAGCGCATGGCGCTGACCGGATGGACCTTGACCGTCCAGGCGCCTTCCTTGGCAGGCTTGTTGTTGACCAGAAACTCTATCCGCTCGCCAGGGGCAGTGGTGTAGAGTTTCCAGTAGTTATCGCCAGCTCTGAGGGGTTGACCATCGATAGCGAGGATAAAATCGCCACAGTTGATTTTGACATAGTCCTTGTCGGCTGGCCCATCCTTGTAGATGTGAGTCACTTTATAGAAGCCGCCGGGATCGGCTTCCAACTCGAAACCGGGATAGCGCGTCTGATCGCCACTCTCACTACGGGAGCGGCTGCTGCGGCCGCCAGCGCTGATGCCGGTGTGTGAGGCGTTCAATTCGCCGATCATCATCATAAGAACATCATGCAGTTCCTCCTGTCCGCTGACATGGGCCAGGAGCGGCTCATAGGTGTCGCGCATCTTGCTCCAATCGACGCCGTGCATGGCGGGGTCATAAAAACGGTGTTTCATGATCCGCCAACTCTCTTGAAACACCTGCTGCCGTCGCGCCCGCTGATCGATCTCGACGCGCGCGATGAAGCTAAGCCGCCGTGCTCCGCCGGACGAGCGGCCGGCGTCCGTCAGCGAGTCGGCTCCTTCCGTTGGCCGGTCCCGGCCCAAGCGGCCGGCATTGGCCGACCGCTCGCCCATGCCGCCGCCGAGCGACAGAGCGTAGATGCCGTTGCCCTGATGGTAGAAGAGGGTTCGGCCATCCTTGGCGAATTGCAGCGAACCGAGACCGCCGAAGCGGCCGCGGAAGGACGGCGGACCTTCCTCATCGGAGGAACGGCCAACCTGTATTAGCCGCCGTGGCGGCTGTCTGCTTTCCAGTGATACCGACCAGATTGATTGTACCGCTCGGCCCCCCTCGACGCCGTTGGTGACGAAGACCAGCGTTTTGCTGTCCGGCGATA
>JAJPHU010000067.1 GCA_021325115.1 Planctomycetota bacterium
CGGGAGGGGACCCACCCAGAGGAAAGTTGCGAACCGGGTCAGGCCTTGACGGGTGCAGCCCTAAGCAGCGGACCGAGTGGCGTGGATCAGCCTCTCTCGGCGCCCCATGGCGGGCTTTCATCTTCCCGACGAGTCGGAAACGTAAGTGATTGCAAGGCATCCGTCGCTTACGCTTCCAGTTCGTCAATGCGTCGAAATGATTGTGAGCCAAGGATCATGGCCAAAGAGAAATCACGAGCGACGCCGGAAGGCTATACGGTCCTGGCACGGCGTTATCGGCCGCAAACCTTCAGCGACATCATTGGCCAAGAGCCGGTTGCGCGCGCTTTGGCCAACGCCCTCAAGAGCAATCGCGTCGCTCATGCCTACCTGTTTACCGGAGCACGCGGTGTCGGCAAGACCTCAACCGCTCGCATTCTGGCCAAGGCGCTCAACTGCGAAAAAGGCCCCACAGCCACCCCCTGCGGCCAATGTGCTATCTGCAAGAGCATCGCGGCCGGCGAAGATGTGGATGTGCTCGAAATCGACGGCGCCAGCAATCGCCGCATCGATGAAATCCGCGATATCCGCAGCAATGTCCAGTACCGCCCCAGCCGAGCGCGCTACAAAATTTACATCATCGACGAAGTCCACATGCTTACCAAGGAGGCGTTCAACGCCTTGCTCAAGACGCTCGAAGAACCGCCGCCGCATGTCAAATTTATTTTTGCTACTACAGAGGCAGAAAAAGTCCCCATTACAATTTTGTCTCGCTGCCAGCGCTTTGATTTTGCCGGCATTGCGGTGCCGCGCATCGTGGAACATCTGCGTGAAATTGTCCAGCACGAAGGCGTGCAAGCAGACGACGAAGCGCTGGAGCTGATCGCACGCCGGGCTGGCGGCTCCATGCGCGACGCCCAATCACTACTCGATCAACTGCTGGCTTTCGGCGGCGAACGGCTGACAACCGATCAGGTACATGCCCTGCTCGGCACGGCTGGCGATGAGCGCATCATGGCCTTGGCTGAAGCGGTCCTTGCTCGCGACATCAAGAAAGCCTTGGATCTGTTGGATGCATTTGTTGTTAGCGGATTGCAATTGGGGGAATTGCTTGATCAGCTGATTGCCTACTGGCGTGATCTGATGGTGGTCCACTGCGCTGGCGTGGAGGGGCGCGATCTTAGCGTGCCCAGCCGCCATCGAGAGACGCTGCTACGGCAAGCCCGAGCGCTGAACCTCGATGCCATCTTGGCTGGACTCGACATTCTGTCGGCGGTCAAGGGGCAGTTAAAAAACAGCAATCATGGACGGACCTTGGTGGAAATGGCCCTGGTCCGGCTCGGCCGGCTGGAAAATCTCGTGGCGTTGCCACACCTGGTTCAGCTGCTTCAGTTGCAGCGTGGTGGGACAGCTGCGGCCTTGCCGGCCGCTTCTGTTGCTCTTCCGGAGGGAGTAAAAAAAAAGTCCCCGGATTCCGTTCCTGAGAACGGAACCGCCAAACAGCAGCCACTGACAACGGAAAATCTGCCGGAAATCTGGGCGCAGGTGCTG
Source organism: Planctomycetota bacterium (assembly GCA_021325115.1). GTDB lineage: Bacteria > Planctomycetota > Planctomycetia > Gemmatales > Gemmataceae > JAJPHU01. The sequence continues at coordinate 1,531 of JAJPHU010000067.1, forward strand.
GGACAATTGCCTCCATTGCTCGCAGGCATGCTAAGAAAAGCAGAGCTGCCAGCAATTATCGCGCCAAACAATCTGGCCCTGCGCTCGGCTATCGACTATAATGGAGCAAAGGAGGAAGTGGAGGCGGCCCTGCTAGAACGGACAGGGCAGCCGTGGACCTTGCGGGTGGAGGGCGTGGCCAACCCAGCATCTGCCCTTGACATCGCCCCCGCAGAGGGAAGTGCCCGCAACAGAAATGCCCGCGAGGAAGCCGAGAAGCTACCCCTGATCAAGCGGGCCATCGATCTTTTGGGGGCCTCCTTGCAGCGCGTGGATGAAGGTTTTGGTATATTACCCAGCGCCGGCACCAATGCCGACGAGGCCTCCTTGGAGGACGAATCGTGAGTTGGTTGAACAATCTCGGTCAACTCGCCAAGATGATGGGACAACTGCCCCGTCTTAAAGAAGAGATGGAACGTATGCAACAGCGGCTCGATCAAGTCGTTGTGGAAGGCGATGCCGGCGCTGGCATGGTCAAAGTACGTCTAAATGGCCGAATGGTTGTACTCGGCTGCACCATCAGTCCCGAGGCACTGGCTCTCAATGACCGCGAGATGCTCGAGGATCTCATCGTTGCGGCAACCAATCAGGCGCTGGAAAAGGCCCGGCAGGCCTTGGGCGAAGAAACGACCAAATTCATGGGTGGCATGGGGCTGCCGGCAGGATTGAATTTACCGGGGATGGGATAGGCGGACGGGGCGTGTCAACGTCCCGGCTCCTGGATAGCGGCGAGGAGAGGAGTCGTGGAACGTGAGCCTTCGGGACCGATTGCTCGTTTGATGCACGAATTGGGCAAATTGCCCGGCATCGGACCCAAGACGGCGGAACGGCTGACGCATCATCTTCTGGCTGCCTCGCGCCCCCAGGTCTATGCCTTGGCCGACGCCCTGCGAGCCATCAAAGATAGTATCCGCCCCTGCCGGCAATGTTGCCAGTTGACCGAACATGAGCTGTGCGATATCTGTGCCGATCCGCGGCGCGATGCCTCACTCATTTGTGTTGTTGAACAGCAGCGCGATTTGGCCGCCCTGGAGAGGGCCGGAACCTATCGCGGACTTTATCATGTGTTGCATGGACGTTTGGCGCCCTTGGACAATATGGGCCCGGAACAACTGACCATTGACCGCCTCGTCGAGCGTGTCCGTAACGGCGGCGTTCAAGAGGTCATCATGGCCACCAATCCCACGCTCGAAGGCGATGGGACGGCGTTGTATCTGTCGAGTTTGTTGGCACCGCTGGGGGTCCGCCTGACCCGTTTGGCACGCGGTTTGCCCTCTGGATCGGTGCTCGAATTCGCCAATAGCCAGATGCTCGTCGATGCTTTGGAAGGTCGGCGATCGTTCTGACGCAAGGAGGCGAGACGACTCACGGATTGCAGTTCTTAGATTGCAGATGGAGGTGGAAAAACTAGCTTTACCATCCTCCATCTGCAATCGAGAGTCTGCAATAGAGAGACGGGGTACTGATATTATGCGACTTGATACGACGATCAATCAGCGCATGGTGCAGACCATGCATTTGGCTCCACGGATGATTCAGTCCATGGAGATCTTGCAGCTGCCGATCATGGCTTTGCAAGAACGCATCCAGCAGGAGTTGCAAGAAAACCCCGTGCTGGAGTTGAAAGAGACCAGCGAGGAGCCTGCTGGTGACGGCGATGAGGGAGTAGAAAACTACAGCGACGAAGACGATTCGAGCGATCCCGGCGACGCCGAGCTTATTATCGATGACAGCGGCTCCAACGAACTGGACTTCGACCGTCTCGAAGCCTTGAGCCGTGATTGGGGTGACGTACTTAACGAAGAACATCGGCCCTCGCGCGGTGGTATAGACGAAGAGGGCGATAAAAAACACGATGCCATGCAAAACATGGCCTCGCGCCCGCAGTCGCTCCAGGAATATCTCAACGAACAACTGTCCTTTCTGGAGATCACACCCGAGCAGGCCGAACTGGCACGCTATCTCATCACGCACATAGATGACAATGGCTTCTTGACATTTTTGGATGAAAAAGACCCAGAATATCAAAAAATCCAGAATGATCCGGATTACAAGCCCTCGCGGCCGTTGCGCCGCCGCTGCCCTACACTGGAGGAACTGGCTGCTGGCTATCGCGAGGGTACAACGCCGGCCCAGGTCGAGGAAGCACTGCACATCGTCCAAAAACTCGATCCGCCCGGAATCGGCGCCCGCGACCTGCGTGAGTGCCTGCTGTTGCAACTGACGCCGGAAACGCCGCACGCCAAGCTGCTGCGCACCTTGATTACCAACCATCTGGAAGACATCGGCCACAATCGCTTGCCGATCATTCAGAAAGAAACCGGTGCCGACCTGCAAACCATCAAAGAAGCCATCGAAGTACTGAAGCATTTCAACACGCGCCCTGGATCGCAGTTCACAGCCGAGAACATTCCCTACGTTGTGCCCGACATTCTCGTCGAACGTCAGGAGAACGGCGAATACACGGTACGTTTGCTGGATGATTGGCTGCCGAGCGTTTACATTAGCCGTCGCTACATCGAGATGTGCAAAAATAAAGGCACCGATCCCAAGCTCAAGGATTATCTCAAGCGCAAAATCCAATCGGCAACCTGGCTGCAAGAATCGATCGAGCAGCGCCGGCACACGCTGGAGAAGGTTACCAAGGCCATCATCGAGCGGCAGCGTGCCTTTCTTGAAAAAGGCCCCGAATATATTGAGCCATTGAAGATGCAGCAAATCGCCGATCAGGTCGGTGTCCACGTGACCACTGTGAGCCGGGCCGTCGATGACAAGTGGGTTCAGACCCCCCGCGGCATCTTCCCGCTCAAGCGCTTCTTCGGCGGCGGCACGCATAACACTGCCACCGGCGAGGAAGTCGCCTGGGAGACGATCAAGCAGAAACTGCTGGAGATCATCGACCGCGAAGACAAGTCCAATCCCCTGTCCGACGAAGATTTGGTCGCCAAACTCAATGAGGCTGGCTACCCGGTCAAGCGCCGCACCGTGACGAAGTATCGCAAAATGGCCAACATTCCTTCGTCGCGCCAGCGCAAAGACTGGACCGCCGCCCAGGCGCGGTGAACAAAGAAGGAGCGAACCACAGAGTCACAGAGAACACAGGGAATTACACAGAAAAGACAAAAATTAAGGAGCAGATTCATCTCTTTTTTGTGTTTTTTCCTTCTCTGTGTTCTCTATGACTCTATGGTTCGCTCTTCCTGGAGGACAAGGTCAGGAGGACCAGCGATGGCGATCTTGGAAGCACGCGGGTTGGTGAAGTTTTACGGCCGCCGCAAGGTTGTGGACGGCGTGAATTTCGATGTCGATATCGGCGAGGTTGTCGGCCTGCTTGGCCCCAACGGCGCTGGCAAAACGACCAGTTTCCGTATGACCACTGGCCAGGTCACCCCCAACGACGGCCGTATCTTCTTCGCTGGGCAAGATGTCACGCGCCTGCCCATGTACCGCCGGGCGCGTCTTGGCATGGGCTATCTGGCCCAGGAAACCAGTGTCTTCCGCAAACTCACCGTCGAAGAAAACATTCTCGCCATCCTGGAGGCGATGCCGCGTTACCGCAGCCTCGGCCGCAAGCTCACCAAAGCCGAGCGCCTCCGCAAGACCGACGAAGTTCTGGAGAAATTCGGCATCAGTCATCTGCGCAAAAACAATGCCGCTCGCCTGTCCGGCGGCGAGAAACGTCGTCTGGAAATTGCTCGTTCCCTCGTCTGCGATCCACTCTTGATCCTGCTCGACGAGCCGTTCACCGGTATTGATCCGCAAACTATCGAAGACATTCAAAAAATCGTCCGCGGCCTGCGTGACGAGGGTATCGGCATCCTTGTGACCGACCATCGCGTGCGGGAGATTCTTACAATAACGGATCGTAGTTATCTTATTAAGGGGGGCCGCGTGGTGACGCACGGCACGCCGCAGCAGATCATCCGCGATCCCATCGCCATCAGTGAATATCTCGGCAACAGCTTCACCGAAGACAATCTGACGCGCGCGGCATCATCTTCGACTGCGCCGCCGCCCGCTCAGGCCATCCATGAAGTGGTTGAGCAGGAAAAGGTGCATCGTCTCATCGACCGCTTGCAAGCTGGCGATCCTTCGGCCGTGGGTGAGCTACTTCAGCGCGGCCCCGATGCCGTGCCGGCCTTGCTCGAAGCACTGGAGCGGCGCGACGTGGAGCTGCGCCGTCATGCCTGTGAGATTCTGCAACGTCTGCTTGGTCATCCGATCGATTTCGATCCCTATGCTCCCGAAACGCAGCGGCGTCAGCAGATCGCTCAGCTGCGTGAACGTTGCGAGCGCAAGGCGGGATAAGCGCTACGACATGATCCGTGTAACTTGCGGGCGAGAGGAGCGGGCAGGACGGAGCAAGCGTAGGGCACGGCGGACAAATAACGTCAGCCGGCGCCCCAGGCGCGCCAGCCAATCCTGTCCGGGCGGCTGGGGTTGGCACGTTGAAAGGTTGGGGCGAAAAACCAAAAGAAGCAAGAGCGGCAAGTACCACAAGATATAGACGCCGCCTTGATCGGCATACCAGAATTGGATTCCGATCAGTACGGCGGCCGTCAGGGCGATAACGTGAGCGAGGTTCTTGGGCGCAGGCCAAAACGCTGTGGTGCCGACAAAGGCGATGTAGGCGAGAAAGATTGGCAGACGATAGGCCCAGTGCAGAGCCGCTCCCTGCCATATGCCTTCCATCTCTCCATCAGGCGGCCTCCAGGGCATCGGCAGCCAGGCCGACAATTTCCAGCTGGACAGTAAAGTAGGCGGCCAAATGCCGTTGCTCCACAAGAAAATACCAATGGCAGTCAGACACAGCCCCGCCGAAAGTACGAAGGACAGCCCAAAACGGCGTGCTCCGCGGCCGCGATAAAAACTCAGCCACAAGGGCAAGACCAGGATCGGGAAGAAAACGGTGCCGGCAGCCAGGCCGAAGAAGATGCCGGCCAGCGTCGGCCGGCGGAAGAACAGCACCATCCAGATCATCAGCGCCATCGGCCAGGCGTGGTCCCAGCGGCCCACGCCCAGCGGCGTTCTGGGCATAAGTAGATATGTATATGGTAAAAGAAGATAAAAGGTAGCCGCCGCCATGCCCGCGTGCAGATCCTCGAAGTGCCGCCAGCCAATCAAGATCAAACCAACGGCAATGCACAGATGGCAGAACACCGTCAGGCTGCGCTCGACGCCTAGCTCCAACAGTTCCTCATCTACCTCGGCGGGCGCCTGCTCGCGGATGACTTTTTCGACTTGCTTGCGCATTGGTTCGATGGCGCCTGGAGCAGTTTCCCGCGGCTTGGCCCCTACCCTACCTCCCCCACTTTGGGAAGGAATATGCGCGGAACCCTCTCCATTTTGGGGAGAGTAGGGGGACTGAGTATTGGGATGACGGGCAGCAACGGCGATGAGGCTGACGAACAGAGCGCCGGCCAGCCACACCAGCCCGCCGAAATTCAGGTTCGGACTCAGAGCTGGCCGCCGTACCAGAGTGAGATCGAATAGACAGCGCAACAGAAAATAACCCGACGCCGCCAGTAGCCACAAGTAGCCCCAGAACGGGCTAATGTCGTGCTGGCTCAGCAGCAGAAAACCCGGCATCGGCAAAAACAGCGACAGCACATCGCCATTGCGGATGCTCAGCAGACGATTGAACTTGAAAAACAAGGCGACCGCCAGCAACGCCGAAAAATAGAACCAGGTGGTGGCGTTGGGTAGCTCAATCTCAAAAAAAATGGATCTGGTCGCGCTCATTCACAAACTCGAGTCGCGTCGAGATATATCCTGAATAAGAGATTGTAGAGAAACAAACGCTTTTGTCCAGTAGTGCAAATTGGCGAGGGTGCCTCTTCTCGATTTTGGCAAGCAGGGTTGCGCCAGCCCCCAAACAAATTTTTCTCCTCCCTCTCCTCCTGGTGGGGGAGGACCTGGGGTGGGGGGTAAGGCGTCCGAACCCTCCCTCTGGTGGAGGACTGAGCACCCGATAGTTTTGGAGGCTACTTGGGGTAGAGATGAAGGTGACCGAGTTTCAGAGGGTCATACAACCCATGTGCCACCGCATAACGGAATCACCGTGAAAAGTTTTGGGGATCCCCTTCAAGGCGCTGGACATCACTGGAGGGCATCGCTAGGCTGAACAACGTGGCCCTCCTGCTTGGATCTTCGACAAGCTCGTGCTCAACGTGGACGATAACGCTTGCTTCATTGATGATTTCGGTCCTCTGCCCGTGAAGCGGTTGCAGTCCGTCGCTGAGGTCGGCGACATTGTCCGGCGTGCTGCCGCTGAAAGACAAGCGATTTATCCTCTCGGCGGGCGGACGTTGCTGCATATCGGTCTGCCGCCGGCACGGCCGGGTATCGCCGTCGATCTGCGGAACTTGTCGCAAGTCCTCGATTATCCCGCCCGTGATATGACCGTTACCGTCCAGGCCGGAATTACGATGGCTCAGCTGCAATCGCTTCTGGCTACAGAAAAGCAGCGGTTGCCCATTGATGTGCCGCAGGCGGAACAGGCCACGCTTGGCGGCGTGCTGGCTACCAACATCAGCGGGCCGCGCCGCTTCGGCTTTGGCACACTACGGGATTACGTCCTCGGCATCCGCACCATTAACGACCAGGGCCAGGAAGTTAAGGCTGGCGGCCACGTCGTCAAGAATGTCGCCGGCTACGATCTCTGCAAACTACACATCGGCGCTCTGGGCACCCTGGGCATCATTAGCCAGGTGACGCTGAAGCTGCGGCCTGTGCCGGAGTGTTCGGCCCTTATTACTTTCGGTTGCGAGACGGCGGCTCTCGATCGCTTGCTCGACCAGCTGCATGCGACGCGGACTCGACCGGTTTGCCTTGATCTGCTCAATCCGACTGCCATCCACGAGTTGCGCATGAATTTGCCGGAAGCGCTGTGGGTGCTTGTCGTGGGCTTTGAGGACAATAGCGATACGGTTAATTGGCAAATACGGCAACTGCTCCAGGAGCTTGCTCACAGCGGCATTCAGGGAGTGGAAACGTGGATTGGCGCGGCTGGCGAGCCACTCTGGCACAGTCTCGTTGAATTCACATGGGGCGGGGGGCGTAAGTCACCTGAGGAGTCTCTGAGCGAGGGGCCTATGCTCTCGGAACGTTCGCCCAGGGGGCGTACGTCCTCTGCTCAGGGAATATCGTTCAAGGCCAATCTTCTGCCGCACGCCGTCGCCTCCTTCTGCCGCCAGGCGGAGGCGCTCTCCGAATCCATGCGACTGCACGCTCATGCTGGTTCCGGTATTGTCTACGGCCATCTCGATAGCAACGTAACGTTGCCGCGCGTTGCTGCCATGCTGAAAGAATTAACCGATGTCGCTGCCCGCGCCGAAGGCAATCTCACCCTGCTACGCTGTCCTGTAGAATGGAAACGTGAGCTGCCGCTGTGGGGCCGTGAGCGCGGCGACCTTTGGCTGATGCAGCAAGTAAAAAATATTTTGGATCCTCAAAATATTTTTAATCCTGGCCGTTTCCTCATTGGAAGATGAGAGCTTTTATGAGCGTCACTGCAGAAGCACCGCGAACCTCTTTGCCGGTGATAACTGGCCCCGATAAGCTCGGCCGCAACCTCGACTATGAGTTGTTTATGGACTGCGTTCACTGCGGTCTATGCCTGGGTTCGTGTCCCACCTATGTCGAGACCGGTAACGAGAACGACAGTCCGCGAGGCCGCATCTACCTGTGGCGGGCCGTGACAGATGGCCGCACGGAACTGACCGACGAAGTACGGCGGCACCTCGATTTATGCCTGGAATGCCGGGCCTGCGAGACAGCTTGTCCGTCCGGCGTGCAGTATGGCAAGATCATCGCCTCGTACAAGAAGGATATCGCCCGACTCGGTCTTGTCTTTCCAACACTGAATCCGCTCCAGCGCTGGATGCTATTTCACTTGACGCCTTATGCTCGGCGCTTGCGCTGGGCATTAGCGCCGCTGCGTCTGATGCAGCGTTTGGGATTGGCTGGCGTAATGCAGCGGATGGGCCGATTGTTGCCCCCATCGCTGCGGCGTATGCAGGACATGGTACCGCCCCTGGCGCCGCACTACGGACGCTTGCCGGAGCTGCTACCGGCCGAGGGACGACGCAGAGCACGCGTGGCCTTGTTCATCGGCTGCGCCGCCGATGCTTTCTTCCCGCAAACAACGCTGGCCACAGCCCGCGTGCTGCAACGGAATGGCTGCGACGTCTGGATACCGCGCGGTCAGGGTTGCTGCGGAGCGTTGCACTATCATGCCGGACTCGTCGAACCAGCCCGGCGATTCGCTGACATCAACCGCTACGCTTTCGCTCCAGAATTCGAACGCATAGATGCGATCATCACCAACGCGGGGGGCTGCGGCCCCGTGCTCAAGGAATACGGCCAGTTGCTCACAGAACAGCCGCAAACCTGGCCCTCGCTTTGGGCGTCCTTCGGTGGTGCCGAGTTCTCCGCCAAGGTGCGCGATATTAGCGAATTTCTCGTCGAGTTGGGTCCGGTTTCTCCGCAATATGCCTTGAAAATCAAAGCAACCTATCACGACGCCTGCGGCCTAAGCCACGCGCAGAAAATCCGCCAGCCGCCGCGCCAGCTGCTGCAAATGATTCCCGGTCTGGAGCTGGTCCCGCTGGCGGAGAGTGAACTCTGCTGCGGCGCAGCCGGCAGTTACAACCTGACGCAGCCAGAGATGTCCGAACAGCTCGGCCGCCGCAAAGCGCGAAACATTCTCGATACGGAGGCGCAGGCGGTCTTCACCGGCAACGTTGGCTGCCTGCTGCAGATTGCCCGTTATCTGCGCGAACAACAGCCCAATCTGTGGATAGCGCACCCGATTGATGCATTGTGGGCCAGCTACAGTGGCGAACTGCCCGATGTTCTCCGCTCTTCTCTTTCGTGAGGTTTATCATGCACATTCACGGCATCATCCCGCCCGTCGCCACACCAATGCAGGCCAACGAGGATCTCGACCTGCCCCGTTTGAAATGGTTCCTCGATCATCTTATCGCCCACGGCGTCCATGGCGTCTTTGTCCTCGGCACCAACAGCGAGTTTTACGCGCTCGACGAGTGCGAGAAACAGGAAGTCATTGCCACGGCAGTTGCTCATGTGAACAAACGTGTTCCCGTTTATGCGGGCACCGGTGCCGAGACAACGCGCGAAGTGGCGCGGCTGACAAAAATAGCCGAACGGGAAGGCGTAGACGGCGTGTCGATCATCACGCCGTATTTCATCCATCCGACGCAGCAGGAAATTTACGATCATTATCGCCGCATCGCCGAGCAAACGCGACTGCCGGTGATCCTGTACAACAATCCCGGTATGTGCGGCGGCGTCAAGATCGATGTGGATACGGTGGCGCGTCTGGCCGAGGTTCCCAACATTCTCGGCATCAAAGACTCCAGTGGCGATTTGCAGAACACCCTGGAGTTCCTCCGCGTCGTGCCACCACGTTTTTCTGTGTTGATGGGACGCGATACCCTCATTTTCTCGGCCCTGATGTTCGGCGCGCGCGGCGCCGTGCCAGCGACAGGCAACATCGCCCCAGCCCTCCTCGCGGAGATTTATAATGCGTTTCAGCGTGGCGATCTGGAAGCGGCAAAGGCGGCGCAGCTGCGGCTGAATCCACTGCGGATGGCGCTGGGACTATGTACACAGCCGGGAGCAGTCAAGTCAGCTTTGCACCTGATGGGCCTATCGATTGGTCCGTGTCGTTCACCGGTCGCCGCATTGGCGGCGGAAAAACAACCGAAAATGCGGGCCGCTCTGGAGGCAGCGGGCCTTCTGGAAAAAGCCTCACCATAGAGTTGCAGAGGGCACAGAGAAAAACACAGCAAAGAAATGAAGAAGAAAGAATAGATTATCAAACGATCTTAATAAAAGATGTTTTTCTTTTTCTCAGTGTTTTTCTATGCTCTCTGGGACTCTGTGGTTAATTCTTCGACTCAGTAGCCGGCGGCGCAGCCATCTTTGCGGGCCTCGGAACCGCCGTGCAGCACGTTCGTCTTGGGGTCGATGAGGATGCCCTGATAGCCGCCGCCGTTGAGGCGCACCGTAACGACGCGGTGGCCGCGGCGTGTCAATTCCTCGATCACTTTCTCAGAGATGCCGCGTTCGGCCTGGACGGTGCCGCCATCGCGTTTGCCGCTTCGCCCGGTGGGCGTTGCTGAACCGATATGTTCCAGACGCGGCGCTTCGCCAGCTTCCTGTACATTCATGCCGAAATCGATCTGGTTGACCAACACTTGCACCTGACCCTGCGGCTGCATGTCGCCGCCCATAACGCCGAAAACGAACCACGGTTTGCCGTCTTTTGTCACCAGCGACGGGATGATGGTGTGGAACGGCCGTTTGTGTGGTTCGAGGCGATTGGCATGCGTTGCATCGAGGGCGAACAAGCAGCCGCGATTTTGCAGGGCGAAACCGAGATCGCCCGGAACCAGGCCGGAACCGAAGCCGTGATAGTTGCTCTGAATCAATGAGACACAATTACGATCTTTATCGACTACACAGAGGTAAACTGTGTCGCCCTGTTCTAATTTCGGATCGCCGGCCGGTACATGGGTCATGGCCTTTTTCATGTCGATCAACTTGCGGCGCTGGGCGGCATAGGATTTCGAGATCAACGCTTTCACCGGCACTTTGACGAAGTTAGGATCGGCATAGTAACGCGCCCGGTCGGCATAGACCAATTTTTTCGCTTCGAGAAACAGGTGCCACCAGTCCGCCGACTCCGGCCCCATTTTCTTGAGGTCGTAGCCTTCGAGAATGTTCAGCATTTGCAGTACAGCGATGCCTTGACTCGGCGGCGGGATTTCCCAGACTTCGTAACCGCGATACGTCGTGCTGACCGGTTCGACCCAGGTGGAAGTATGGTCAGTGAAATCCTTTAGCGAAAACAGTCCGCCGTTCTTTTCCGAGAAAGCGACAATGGCCCGTGCAATGGCGCCTCGGTAGAAAGCAGCGCAACCTTTGTCAGCAATTAAGCGATAGCTGCGAGCTAAATTCGGGTTTTTGAATATTTCGCCGGCGCGTGGCGCGCGATTGTCAATCAGGTAAGTGCGCATAGCATCGGGATAGGGACGCAGCCGGGCGGCACCTACCTGCCAGTAGCTGGCAATGACCGGACTGACGGGGAAGCCTTCCTCGGCGTAGCGAATACTCGGCCCTAAAAGCTCGGCCAAGCTGCGTGTGCCAAAGCGTCGGCGCAGCTCCTCCCAACCATCGACACAGCCGGGCACCGACCAGCTCAACGGTCCCGACGTGGGAATTTCCGTAAGTCCCTGGCTGGCAAAGAAGTCGCGTGTCGCCTTGTAGGGCGAGCGGCCGCTGGCGTTGAGTCCATACAATTTTTGTGTCTTTGTATCCCAAATGAGGGCGTAGAGATCGCCGCCGATGCCGCAGCTCATCGGCTCCATCAGACCGAGAGCCGCGTTGACAGCGATGGCGGCATCGACGGCATTGCCACCGTTTTTCAGGACATCCAGGCCGATTTGCACCGCCAGCGGATGGCTCGTGGCGACCATGCCGTGCGTCGCCAGCGTGACCGAGCGCCCCGCTCGGCCGGCCGCCAGCGTCAAGCGCTCGCCCGCTGTCACCGAACTCATCGACCACAACACCATTGTCATCAGGAGAAAACAAAGGGTTTTCACAAACATGGCCTGCCCTTGTTCTTTGTCAAGTATGTACAATAAGTACAAAGTTCTTTTTGCTCTTTCGCCGTGTAGTGGCAAGGAGTGGTCATGCGTATCGCCTTGGATTTCGGATATGATCGGGCGGAGTTTGAGGTTGCCGGCGAGCGTTTGATTGCTGAGCCGCAACCGCCAGTAGCCTTGGCCGATCCGGCCGCAGCGGTCCGCGCCGCCCTGGAAGGACCGTACGCTTTCCCCGCCCTGCGCCGTGCTCTGACGCCCGATGATCATGTGACCATTGTCCTCGATGAAGAACTGCCGCACTTGGCCGAATTGCTGGTGCCGCTGCTTGAACACATTCACAGCGCCGGTGTCGCCCCGGAGTGCGTGACTTTGCTTTGCCCTCCGCTATCGTCTCGGCAGACGTGGATCGACGATCTGCCCGACGAATTCCAAGACGTGCAAGTTGAGGTATGCGATCCCGACGACCGCCGCCGTATGGCTTACTTGGCAACGACGCACCACGGCAAACGGCTGTACCTTAATCGCACGCTGGTGGAGTCTGATCAGATTGTGGTGTTGAGCGGGCGGCGTTATGATCCGCTGTTTGGTTACAGTGGAGCCGAAGGTTCGCTTTATCCGGCCTTGAGCGATCGGGAAACGCGCCAGGAGATGAGTCAGTGCGTCAACCTGGGGGTTCCGGAGGCGGCGCCGTGGCCGGCGCGGAAAGCGGCGACGGAGACGGCCTGGCTCTTGGGGGCGCCGTTTTTCGTACAGGTGATCGAGTCGGTCGGCGACGGCGTGGCACAAGTGGTGGCCGGCACGGCGGAGTCTAGCCGCGAGGGGCAGCGCTTGCTCGATGTCAACTGGCGGCGAAGTGTGCCGCGGCCGGCTGATCTCGTCATTGCTGGCGTCAGCGGCGATCCGTCGCGCCATACCTTCGCTGTCCTGGCCGCTGCTTTGGCCTGTGCTGCGCGTGTTGTACAGCCAGGCGGACGCATCGCGCTCTTGAGCCAGGCGGAGCCGGTGTTAGGTCCCGAAACGGATTGGTTGCGCGACGCCGACGATCCGCGCGAAGTTCTCCAGCGCTTACACAGTAAGCAAACGGTCGAGATGGCGCCTGTCCTCCGCTGGGCCGCAGCAGCCGTACAGGCCCATGTTAATCTGTTGAGCAGCTTACCGGATGATCGCGTCGAGGAGTTATTCGCCACACCGTTGCATACAGCGCGCGAGGTACAGCGCTTGATCGATGCGGGCGGCTCCTGCTTGTTCCTGCCCGATGCACACAAGATGCTGGCCGTGGTCGCAGAGAATCCATCCGGATAACTTTGCGCAGAGAGCGGTCGCACTCGTGTGTTACGCTTGCGGAGCGTGAGAACGAGAGAAACCGCGTTTACTTCGCTTCCATAACGCGCCATTTCAGCACGCCGCCGGAGTAGCCCGCTTTCAATTTCACTTCCAGACGCAGTTCCCGTGTCGTCACCGGCTCGAACGATACTCTGTTAAACTGATCGAGCGCCGTACCGTACTGCTCGCCCTTGAGAAGTTTTACCGGCTTCCATTCGTTGCCGTCGAGCCAGAGGAGACGCCACTCTGCTGGCACACGACAAGCACCAATGCCCGTATCATCGAACCAATAGACCTGCGCTCCCGACAGTTTCCGCGGCTTGGCCGTGCGATACGACAGCCATTCGGCGGTGCCGCGATGGTCCCACCAGGTCATGCGACGAATGCTATGGTCTTGAGACGACTTGGGCACCTCGTCGTCGTTGAGTGTCTCCAATGTGTCTGTCGGGTTGAGGTACGAAGCGCGGATACGGACCCCTGCGACAACAACGCCATCTTCTCCCGGCAGCTCGGCTCGTTCCGGCTCCTCGGCGAGCCAGACGATCATCTGCCCCGGCTCGCGGTTGTCCCAGGCGAAGTACGGCACGGCCCGAAAAGCGACCGGCTTCGTCACTAATTTCTCTCCTTCGCGCGCTACTGCCAGTGCCTCACCCTGAATGGTAACAACGCCCCCAAGCAGATCTTTGTCGAACTTCGCTGTTAAGGTTGCTTCTTTCGGCAGGCACAAGTTGCGCACGCTGCCGCCGTTATCGACACCTTCCAGGCAATAGACGATCGGCCCTCGTTGCAGCGCTACCCGGCCGACATCCGCCTTGACGTGCGGATCGGCGTAGACGCGCTCTACTGGCATCGGCAAATAAAGATGTATAACATCGCCTTTGTTCCAAACGCGGCTGAGGCGAACGTAACCACGCTCTACTGCTGCCATCATCTTCTCACCGTTGACAGTCAACTCCGGCTTGTTGCGGCACCAGCCGGGAATGCGCAAATTCATCTCGAAAGAGAAATTCTTCTCCGGCTCGACGACGATTTCAATATCACCCTCCCAGGGATATTTGGTCTTCTCGGTCAGCTGGACCTTGCCGTCTTTGAGGGGGATCGTCGCTGTATTGCCCACATAGAGCACACTCCAGATAGTGTTGCCACGGTGTGCCCAGATGCGCTCCCCCATGCCAGGAATGTAGCGGACAATGTTGGTCGGACAGCACGAGCAATCGAACCATGGCACGCGATGATGGCGGCCCCGGCTGGCCAGCGGATTGACGTAGAAAAAGCGATCGCCGCTCAACGACACGCCGGAGAGCAGGCCGTTGTATGCCTCGCGTTCCAGCACATCGGCGTATTTGGCTTCACCGCTCATCAGGAACATGCGATGGTTCCACAGGGCCATGCCGATGGCGGCGCACGTCTCGCAATAGGCGGAATCATTGGGTAAATCGTAGGGGACGGTGAAGCCCTCGTTGCTGGCTGACGGCCCGATGCCGCCGGTGACGTACATCTTGCGTGCGACAACATCGTGCCAGATTTTCTCCAGGGCTGCCAGCAATTCCTTGTCGCCGGTGATTCCGGCCATGTCGGCCATGCCACAGTAAAGATACATCGCCCGCACGGCATGGCCGACAACCTCGCTCTGTTGGCGCACGGGCTTATGGTCTTGCGCATATTCACCGAACAGCTTCCGCTTGTCTTTGCGACCACGTACATCGAGGAAGAATTGTGCTAATTTTAGATAGCGTTTCTCCTTTGTGGCCCGATAGAGCTTGACCAGGGCCAACTCAATCTCTTCATGGCCGGACGTGTCCACTTTCTTATCAGGGCCGAACGTGCGATCGATATGATCGGCCAGCTTGATCGCCACGTCGAGCAGCTTGCGTTTGCCAGTCGCTTGCTGATAGGCCACCGCCGCTTCGATGAGATGGCCAGCACAGTACAATTCGTGTCCGCCACGGATATTTTTCCAGCGCTCTTCTGGCTTGACCAGTGTGTAATAGGTGTTCAAATAGCCGTCCGGCTGCTGAGCGGCAGCGATTTTATCGATGATAGCATCCGCTCGTTTCTCCAACTCGGCGTCGCGCTGGCTGCTCAAAGTGTAGGCGATGCCTTCGAGCACCTTGTAAACATCGGAGTCGTCGAACAACAGCCCCTTATGTTTGCCCTCTTCAAGTTTGCCGGCGATGGCGAAATTGCGAATGCGGCCGGTGATTTCACACTGGTGCAGATTGGCCTCGATGGTCGCCGTGCGATTGGTGCGGATACGCTGACTCCAAAAGTTATCCTTTATGTGAACTTCTGGAAACGGCACGGCCATCAATTCCTCGGCGTGGACCGCAGTTGACGAGAAGGCCACTGCGAACAGCCAGGCGATGAGAAGTCTCGATTTCACGTTAGCATCTCCTTGGTGACAACTCGGTGTCAGTCTGCCACATGGGCCAGGCGGCGATGATAAGCAGCTTTTTGTTCTTGACCGCAGCGTTCATAATAGGCGGCCAGCGCCAGGTGTGTAGGGCGATGAGCCGGATCGACTTGCAATGCCCCTAACAGCCAGCGCAGCCCTTGACGATCTTGTCCATTGCGCAGGCAGATCAAGCCGGCCTGCCAGCGCGGTCGCGGGTCGGTAGGCGCCTGCATGGCCTGCTCGGCGGCTTGGGCCAAGCGCTTGATATCGGCATGGATCTCTTCACTACGTCGAAAATAACGTTCGGCCTCCGTCTCTTTGCCGCGCCGCTGGAGGCAGCGGGCCAAGTCATAATGGGCGGCGTGATCGGCGGGAGCAACAGCGACAGCGCGGCGCAGCCAGTCTTCCGCCTCAGCAAGCCGATCGGCCGCCAGGGCCGTTCGTCCGTTCTCTCGCAGCACCACTCCATCCTGGGGATGCTCTGCTGCTAACGGCCCCAGAAGCCCTGCAGCTTCATCGAGCCGTCCCAGCAACCGATAGCAACGTGCCAAGGCGAGAGCGGCATCTGCGGAAGGGTGATCGGTCCGCAACCATTCCAGGTGCTCCAGTGCCTCAGCTGGCCGGTGAAGACGCAGCAACGTCTCTGCGAGTTGGAGCCGCGCTTCGGCATGTTCGGGTTGATGCCGTAAGGCAGTCTGAAAATCCTCCAGGGCCTTATCGGTATGGCCAATGCTTTCCTGAATCATAGCGCGGGCCAGGAGCGCCGGCACATTGTCTGGTTGACGTGCCAGCAATTCCTCCGTCCAGCGCAGAGCATCGGGGAGACGATACACACGGATGGCGCCGCGAATCAGTGCTTCGAGAATGAGCGGCGTCTGCGGATCGTCTTGCTGGAGGCGTTGGCGGAGATAGTCTTCCACGCCGGGTAAATCGCCCTGCTGAGCCAGCAGCAGCGCCGCCTCCAAGGTGCTTTCGGGAGTAGGGCCGCCGGCCATTTCTCGATAGGCGTCCAAATCGGCCTGGGCCGCAGAATAATCACCCAGGCGACGGGCGTTGCGGGTCAGGTACAAATGTATTTTGGGATCGTGCGGTCGAATGTGCAGGCACTCTGCCAGGTGCTTGCGGGCAGAGGCGAAATCAAATCGCTCCTCGGCGTGCTGGGCGTCTTGGAGGTGCCGGGTGAATTGCCAGTGCAGGTAGAAGTGCCGGCCGGCCCAGGCTAGGATCGAGAGTACCAACAACCATATAGCCACCGACAGAGGGCAGCGGACGAAAGACAAACATTGCTGGCCAAACGCTCTCATACAGCTGTTCTCTGAAGCGTAGGATATGCGGGCCATGTGCCCTACGGAAGCTAGCACGTGGCCCGCGTGTGCTGTGCCATCAAAAGTCTGAAGGGATGGGCTGACCGTCATTGCGGGCGCAGAGCAGTTGGAAGGTGGTCAACGAAATACTGAAGTTGACTATATGCACGGAGCCGTCAGCGAAGACGGCGTTGATGCCGGCAGTGTGGTTGGAGCCAAAGAAATTGTAAGTGCCGGCGACGCCCGTGTCGTCGAAATTATTCACCAAGGTTGTGTCCGGCGAAGGTACTTGCAGGCCGAAACGAATAGTATCCCAACCCCAGCCGCTCCAGTAGCCGGTGTTGTCGCCCCAGCTGCCGCCCTGAGTCGTTAAACGGTTAACGTACTTGTCTCCGGCAAGGATGGTGTTGGAGGTGCCGTCGGTGATCGAGGCAAAGGTAATGGGCGACTCGTAGTTTTGCACGATGACGCCGTTATGAGGTGGCGGCCCCACGGGACCGCCGCCGTCGCCGTAGAGAGTACCGGCGTTGCCGCCGTAGTCGCTGAGGAAGTCGAGGCCGCCATACAGGATCGCTCCCCGCAGGGCAGGACAGTTAAACGTTTTGATGATGGCCGCCTGAACCACGGGGGAACTAGACTGCCAGGCGTTCTGTTGCTCGATGAAGGGGAGGATCTGATACAGCCAACCGTAGGTCTGCTTGGGCGAGATGCAAGGTCCGTTGCCGCATTGCGCCGGTCCGCCATCTGTCCATTCCAAGGCCCCATCGGGGAAACGGTTAAACGTGTCCATGTGGTTGTGGCAGGCCAGACCAATTTGCTTAAGATTGTTCTGGCACTGACTGCGTGCGGCAGCTGCGCGGACTTTTTGCACGGCCGGCAACAGCAAACCGATGAGGATGGCGATGATGGCAATCACCACCAGCAGCTCAATCAGCGTGAAAGCGGCAGACTTCCTCCCTGCCGCGTAGAACGACGCTAATTTCCGCATAGGATACCTCCAAAATGATGCAAAAGAGCCAGGTGAAGTTAGCGCTTGTCAGCAGCTGCCTTGGACTCTGATGGAATCGGCAAATGGGCAAACTCCTCTTCGGTCGCCGTCTGTACGGTCATGCTGCTTAGGGCGATGTATTGGCGTTTGCCGTTCTTGCCTTCTCGCTCGAAAGCCAAAACCGAGCTGCCTTTTTTCAAGTTCGCATCGGGAACGATCACGTAAGGTTTGCCGTCGTTGGGCGAAATTAACAATTCGTCGGGGTTGCCATAATCCTTGAGGAACGGTTTCAGCTCTTCAACGTTCTTGGGCGAATGGCCCAGGCGATAGGCTGCCTGCGTGTAGGCTTTGAAGATAATACGAAGGTTTTTCTCTCCCTGGGGCAACTCCGTGACCGTATAGTCTTTCGAGCAGCCGGCCAGAACAAGAACAATTAAAGAAACGGTCAATCGTCGCGAACAGAACATTGGCGAGTCCCCCTACATGGCAATATCTTCAGGTTAATGCCCTCCGCCCATCCTGCAAGGATGAAACCGATTTTTCTTTGTAGATTTTCGGTACAGGCTCAGCTATCGGCAGTGACCCGTTGCGCGGCGTGTCCCGCGTTGTCTCTCGTTCCCAAGCTCTGCTTGGGAACGAGAGACAAGCAGAACAAGGAACTGCTACCTACCCGGCAGCGCGGCCCAGCGGGCAGTTTTGGTCTTGTCACGAGAAGCGTACTTTTTCCACATTGCCGAGTCATAAAGGGCGCGAAGAACAAGCCCACCGACGACCGGCCGGGCCGTGAAGCCTTTGCGTCGCGCGCTGTCCGTCTGGTACCAGTCGGTCATCGGCGAACGATCCGGCGTCTCAGTGAGGAAGTCGTACACCGGAGCAACCAACGCATCAAAATCGCGGCGATCGCCGGTCAAACATGCTGTCCACAAGGTCCAATCGAGTTTGGTGTAGTTTTGGCGATTGTCCAGCGGCAGGCCGTATTTCTTCTGTGTTTTGAGGTAGAAGGCCATCTCCTTCTTGAGCGCCTCCTCTGGAAATAAATTCAGGCCGAGGATCTTATCCCAAACCAGATTGTACTTCTGGCTCCAGGTATTTTTGCGGTCGAAGGCCAGGCGAAAGTGATCGCCATCGTCCGCTTCCTTGACCCAGCGTGCGGCCAGTGATTTGGCGAGTGTGTGAAATTCCTCGGCAGTTTGGTCATCGCCGCGGAGA
Organism: Planctomycetota bacterium; assembly: GCA_021325115.1. GTDB lineage: Bacteria > Planctomycetota > Planctomycetia > Gemmatales > Gemmataceae > JAJPHU01. The sequence continues at coordinate 20,422 of JAJPHU010000067.1, forward strand.
CGGCACAATTGGGCGTAGGCGCCCAGGGCGACGATGGCCTTGGCCGACAGATTGACGTTGTGGGCCAGGTGGCCGGCAAAATCATCGGTGCAGAGTTGGTTTTCCGGATCGAAGCCCTTGGCTTTGAGGAAGCCGGCCCATTTCTGTACGGTCGGCCAATGCCTGCCGGCGAAGTCTGCGTTGCCTTCCCCCTTGGCCAGGGCGGCGAGCAGGATCAGCATGTTGCCGGTCTCTTCGACCGGCATTTGATTTTTCTCGCTGCGTTCGCCGCCGCCGTAAACCTGGCCGTTGGCATGCGGATAGGTGCCCAGATCATGCGGGGCAAAAGCGAATTTCCAGCGCGGCGAGGAAGCGTAATCGAGATTTTGCACAAGGATAGCCTTGGTCAACGTCGGACCGAAGAGCAGAAATTGCGGTGCCATCGGATAGATCACGTCCACGGTGCCGATACAGCCGTTAGAGAAATTCTCCTTGGGGAAGATAAGTGGAGCGCCGAGAGCATCTGCGGCGATCTTGCAACCGGCAAAGGTTTGGCGATAAGACAGACCGATAATGCGTGCATACTTCGGGCCGCCCAGCTTGGTCATGTCGGCCATCAGCTCCTCGTCTAGCGCTTTGCAGCGCGCCATCAACTCCGAGTATTCGCGTGCCGAGGCTTTGAGGAGATCGGCGGCTTGCCAACCATCCTTACGCCAATAGGGACGCAAGTTTCTTTTGAAGTACTGAATAGAATAAATATCGTCATAGGCGTATATTAACCAGCGCGATACAGGTTGCGCACGGACTCGGCCGAGATCGAAGCACAAAACGAGCACGGGCGCCTGGGATGCTGGCGCACCATTCATACTATCGGTGAACGAGAAGGGGATGCCTTTGACAAAAGCAGCACGAGCATCCTCGGCGGAAGGGATTCCGTAGGTGGGATTTTGCTCAGTGGGAGCAACAACGTAGAGATAACCCCAATCGATGCGCAGATCGTCGCCGCGTTTCTGCAAGATCGGCTGGTCTTTGCTGCCGGCCTTCAGCACCACCAGACTGCCCATCTTTTCGCTTGACCAAACAACTTTTTGATCAGGCGTATTAACCGCGGGAAGCATTGAGGAATCGAAATAGACAGCGACCTCGTGCGACTTATCATCGCTGGAGCGCGTTTCCCAGGTGAGATAGGTAACAGGGCGGGACAGGATCGCCACATCCTCGGGCAAGGCCGGCGTGGTGAACGTGAGTGTGAGGTGGATTCCGGCGCCCTCAAAAGTGTAAATGGTGCGTGTCGGCAACACTTCGAGAGAAGTTTGCGGCAGAGGCGGAATGTCTTTCGGTTCGGTGCCCATGAGGCGATAGGTCTTGCCGTCGATGCGAACAAGGCTGGTCAACGGCTGTGGCTTGCCGGTCCAGTGGATGGTAGCGGCGTCCGTGAGCTTATCCGCTGGCGACCAGATCGAGAAATAGGGATCGCAAGCAATCAGCGGCACGGCCGGCGGCCGCAGCGGCTTGATCGCTTCCTCAGCAGCATGAAGTGGAAGGCAGATGCTGAAGGTGATAAAGAGAGGAAAAAATGTTTTCATGATTGGTTCATCCTGTTGCATGATCGCAGAAGCAAAATAGGCGAGGGGGTGATTCACGGGAGGTTCTCCGTATACGGCCCTGGTGCTTCCCTCATAAACACAGCCTCAATCCACACCGCGCCCCGGGGCGCGGTGTGGATGTTATACGAAACGGCGACCGTCAAGGAGCGGTGCGCCTTAAACCAGCGTTGCATGGCGGTGCTACGTTGTTGGCGACGGGTTCCAGAAGGGCGGCAAACGCTTCGTCCAGTGCGAGGTGCTCTGTCAGTATCAATAATTTCAGATCCAGTAAATCTATATTGCTTTCTTGACACCCGATTCCCGTTTATTTACGATTAACAGCCAGTCGGCAATCTTTTCTTTTGAGAAATTTTGGGACAGTAGTGCGTTGCGCGGCATGCTGGCGGCGTGCCCTACAAGGGAGGTAGTACGTCTTGTAGGGCACGCCGCCAGCATGCCGCGCAAGGGAGGTCCATCGTGGATAAGCGTCCTCTTTCCCAACGCCAACGTTTCTGGCTCCTTGGCGAGATCAAAGTTTGGAAAGACCAAGGTCTAGTCGGCGTTGAGCAGGCCGAGGAAATTCTCAGCCTGTACGAAATGCCGAACGAAAGCGCCGCCCGGCAGCAATCGTGGGCCATCTTCGCGTTGAGGGCCATCGCTGTACTCTTCGTTGGCTTGGCTGTTTTCCTTGTCATTGGTTACAACTGGGAAGAGTTGCCGAAAGAAATCAAACTGATGATCCTTTTCGGC
>JAJPHU010000116.1 GCA_021325115.1 Planctomycetota bacterium
AACACTACCGGAAACTGCGAAGTCCCAAAGTTTCTCTCGCCGTCGTCGATCTTTTGCCGTAACATCAAGAGGGACGATCCCCGCTCTGCGAGGGAATGCAAAACGAGAAAATAGCCATGAAACTCATCCTCGCCATCATCCAGCCGTCTAAGCTGGAAGCCGTCAAGGAAGCCCTCAACCAAGTCGAGGTTTTCCGCCTCACTATCGTAGACGTGCAGGGCTTTGGCCGGCAGAAGGGGCATTCCGAAGTGTACCGGGGCCACGAATTGACGGTGAACCTGCTGCGTAAGGTGCAGCTGCAAATTGCCGTCAATGAAGACTTTGTCGAGCCGACTGTCAACGCCATCATGGAGGCCGGACGCACCGGTCCCGAAGGGCGTATCGGCGATGGCAAAATCTTCATTCTGCCGCTGGAAGACTGCATCCGCATCCGCACCGGCGAACGCGGACCTGAGGCAATCTAAGAAGCTAAGGGCGCAAAAGACATGAACCGCCAAGACGCCCAAGATACCAAGGGAGGAAAAAAAAAGAGAGCAGGGATGAAAGCAAAGGAATAGAGAGGATCTTGCTTAGGGTGGTTCCTTTCTTTTTTCTCCCTTTTCATCGTGGCGTCTTGGCGATTCATTCGGGGATAGCAGTTAAGTATGCACATTCACAAGATTGAACAACTCACACATGAGAAATGGCTGAACCTGTACGCGGCCACGTTCGAGCATAAGGGCCACACCGGCCGTTGGGTGTACGCCTCGCGCAAGCCCCAGCCCCGCAGCGAGCGCGCCGCCGATGCCGTCCTCATTGTGCCCGTGCTGCATCCTCCCCTCATTCCCCCCGAAATGGGAGGGAATGAGGGGGGGCCGCGGCTAGTGATGGTCAAAGAGTTCCGCGTGCCCGTCGGCGATTATTCGTTCGCTTTCCCGGCTGGCTTGCTTGATCCGGGTGAGAGCATCGAAGAGGCCGCGCGCCGCGAGCTGATGGAAGAGACGGGACTGGAGATCACCACTGTCCGCCGGGTCACGCAACCGCTGTACTCGTCGAGCGGCCTGACGGATGAAGCTGTGGCCATGATCTTCGTCGATGCCCGTGCTACGCCGCAAACGCAACCGAAGCTGAATGCCTCAGAGGATCTGGAAGTAGTGTTTCTTGATTTCGCCGCCATCTGCCAGTTGTGCGATGATCGCTCGGCCCGAATCGAGGCCAAAGCGTGGACGATCCTGTACGCTTATCAACAAATGGGCCGTTTGGGTTTGTAAAGATGAGTCGGAAACGTAAGCGACAGCGGACCTGCCGTTGCTTGCGCTTCCCGCTCGTCAAAACTTCGGAGATACCATGCCCTCTGCATTGCTTTTGTGTGATGATCTGCTGTTTGCCAGCCGTATCACCGGCGAAGCTCGTGCTCGGGGCCTGACCGTGAAACCGGCCCGCTCCCTCGAACAACTCTTGGATCTCGCCTGCTCGGAAGCGCCATCTTGCGTGCTGCTCGATCTGGCTTTTCCAGGGCTTGACTTGCCCGATCTGTTCCGCCGCTTGGCCGAGGTTTGTCCTTCACTGCCGCGCGTGGCAGCCTACGGGTCACACATAGACACAGAGCGGCTGCGGGCAGCGCGTTCGGCTGGTTGTGATCCGGTGTTGCCGCGCAGCAAGTTTGTTGAAGAGTTGCCGCGCTTGCTAGGTGGTTAGTCGCATGTCTATCTATGGCAAGCGGTCCGTATGAACCAGCTGGTTTACACCGGCCGCTCATCGTAGACGTGGGGCTAACCACCTAATCGTTTTTGGTGCTCCAATGCCGCTCGGCGGCAAAAGCGACGGCGTCCACTGCGATGGGGCCCAACAAGCCGCTGTTGACGATGAGGTGATATTGTTCGGCGTCGGTCCAATCGATACCGAAGTAGTTTTCATAGAAACGGCTTCGCCGTGCGTCGCTGTCGGCGATGAGCTTGCGTGCTGGTCCTTCGTTCAGCCAGCGGTGTTGCATGACGCGCTGCACACGAATGGTCAGGGGGGCCACCAGGCGCACGTGAAAGGCGCTGGGATGATCGCGGAGGAAGCAAGGGCCGCCCCGGCCCACGATCAGCGCATCACCCTGCTCCGCAAACGCTCGGAGAATTTGTTCCAGGGTCTCGAAATAGCGCTGATACAGACTGTACGGCTGAAAACGCTGGAAAATGCCCGCCGGCTTTTCGTCGATCTTCTCCACTTCAACTTCGGACAACCCCAGGCGTTCGGCCAATTGGTGCAGCACATCGCGGTCATGGACACGCAGCCTTAGCCGAGCGGCCAGGGCCGGGGCGAAGCTGGTTTCGCCAGCCCCTAACTCCGGCGTCAGGGTCAAGACCCGCGACCCCAAAGCGCTCGCCACCGATGCGCCGGCAGCGGACGTGGCTGGGGGCAAGGCCCAGTCCTGTCGCACCAACGCCGCCACAACGGCAACCACATCGTTGAGCGGCACGCGCGCCGTGTTAAAAGTCAGATGATAGCGCGCAGCCTGGAAGGGAGCATCGCCGAAGAAGTAGCGTGTAAAGCGCTCCCGGTTGCGATCTTCCTCAGTACAGCGCGTCAATGCCTGCTCCCAGGTCCAGCCTTCTCGCGTCATCATACGCCTGGCCCGCCATTCTCTCGGCGCCACCAGGCGCACGTGTAAAACGTTGGGCCTGTCGGCCAGCAGATGTCCCGTGCCTCGCCCTACCAGGACGACCCGGCCCCGCGCCGCCGCCTGAAGCGCCGCTTCCCGCAAGCCGTGCAAGTAATGTTGGTGCGGCGAATGCAGCCGAAAGCGATCGCCCAGGCTGACGGCTTTTTCATCCAGGCGCTCCAACTCCTCGTCCGGCAGATGCTCCACGGCTGCCGCCTGATGCAGCAGAGCGCGATCGAGTAGCTCCCAGCCTAGCACTTCCGCCAGGCGGCCGGCGGTCTCGTAACCGCCTGCCCCAAAATCACGGGTAATGGTGAGAACGTTCATGCGCGGCGCTCCAAGGATTGAGTAAAGAAAAAACTTCACTCCAACGTAGAATACTCTTTGCTACACCCCTGGTAAAGCAATGTGCTGGAGTTGCTGTTTAATGCCACAAATCGGCGGCCTTGTTCTTTGCGGCGGACAATCGAGCCGTATGGGCCGGGCAAAAGCCTGGCTGCCCTTCGGCCATGAGTTGATGCTGCCGCGCGTCGTTCGTCTGCTGGGCGAAGCCGTAGCCCCCATCGTGGTTGTCGCTGCTCCCGGTCAAGATGTGCCTTCATTGCCTACGCAGATCGAAATTGTCCGCGATGCTCAACCAGGACGTGGCCCCCTTCAGGGAATGATTGCTGGTCTAGAGGCGCTGAACCGTCGGGCTGACGCTGCTTACATTTCCTCGTGCGATGTCCCTTTCCTGCGGCCTGCCTTCGTTCGCCGCCTTGTCGAATTGCTCGGCACTTTCGCCATCTGTGTGCCGGAGGTCGGTGGCTATCGGCATCCCTTGGCTGCCGTCTATCGCATCGAAGTTGCCGCTGCGGCCGCGCGTTTGCTGGCTGAGAATCGCCCACGACCGGCGTTTCTGTTTGAGGAAATGCCAACCCGAATTGTTCAGCCGGAGGAGCTTGCCGATGTGGACCCAACGTTTCAGTCGCTTCGCAACCTGAACACACCTGCGGATTATCAGGCAGCTTTAGAGGACCTATTCTCGGGAAAAGGCTAATCCGTTGTACTTTCCGTGGAAATCTCACCCTCATGCAGCCAGTTCGTTCGCTTGGTCTACTACCTCCCAGCCGCCTACCCGCGTGCGGCGGACGACGCACCGCCTCATCCTACGGCGAGCGGCGTACCAAAGGTTAAGGCTTCCGCCAGCACCACCACGGTTGGCGATCAACGTTTACCTCCCTTCACCAGCGTCTCGGTCTCGCGGTACAAGATCTCGTAAATCAAACGTTCCTCCCAGGTTTCTTTTTTATCTTTGGCCTTATCACGGCGGCTTTGCTCTGCCTTAACTAGCCCTTCCTTTGCTTCCTCTGTGTGGCCTAAGCGTTGTGCGGCCATTGCCCTTACCAACCAGTCGCGGGCCACAGGCTCAGAATGAGGCATCTCCGTTATCTCGTGCAATCGTTTCAAAGCGACGTCGAATTGTCCAGCGCGATACAGCAGGATGGCCAATGGTCGCCTCTGGCTGGTTGCTTGGGGATTCGCTTTCACGGCTCGTTCGGCATGTTCTAACAGGGGTTTCCAATCGCGCACAACGCCCTCGGCCAAGGTAATCGTCCACACGATGTTTTGGAACACTGCCTCGTCTTTGCTATCGCCAAAGCGCTGCACCAGCCGCCCACACCAACGACGATAGTTCGCCTCCTCGCCGCTGGCTAACAAGGCCAGAATGTGCTGACACCAGACGGTGGCACTGGGTTCACCCAGATGGACGGCTTGGCCCAGGTCGGCGGCAGCCTTGCGCCAGTCACCGCGTTCGGCCTCGATGCGGCCCCGTGCCGCCCATAGCTCCGCTCGGTTGCCCTTACGCTCGATTGCCTTGGAATAATCCGCCGCTGCCTCGTGCCAATGGCCCAGTGCGGCCTCGGCCGCGGCGCGGCCGGCCCATAAGTTCCAACGTTCGCCATCCCCGGCCAACGCCTGTGTGTAATCCGATTGGGCCGCCTCCCAGCGCCGCAATTCAAGATTGGCTCGGCCGCGGCGTGCATACAGATCGGCCGATGCTCCGGCAGAAATTAGATAATCGAGATGTCGTAAAGCACCCGTCCATAGATGTTGCTGCTCGCATTCCTCAGCGCCGCGATGATGCCATGCCGCCAGGCGCTGCGGCGATGGTGTGAAATCGTTGCTGTACTTTGTCCGCAGATCCTGCCATGCCTTGCTCCATGCGACGAGATCAAGAGGGATTGTTTCTCCAGAGTTCGCCATGTGTTCTGCACTCAACACCTCCGCCATACGTACCAGCTCTGCTACAGGCCGATCGTCGGCCAATAAGCCGGAAGCGTAAGCGACAGCAAGGCAACTGTCGCTTACATTTCCGGCTCGTAGCAGTGGGCTGATGGGTTCGCCGCTTGCCGTATCCCAGATACGCAAGCCCTCGCTGGACATGGTCACGATCTGTTTGTTGTCATTGCTGAAGACAGCGCGCATGACGGCGGCACGATGCCGCAGCGGTGGACTGAGAGGTTTGCCATTGCCCGCATCCCATATGCGCACCCGATGATCGCCGCCGATTGTGACAATGCATTTGCCGTCGGGACTGAAGGTCGCCTGCAAGATCGGAGCGCCTTGTGCGGGAGTCGTGGCGATTTCGCGTCCCGTGCTCGCTTCCCATACGCTCGCCGTGCCGTCGTCGCTGGCAGTCACAAGGACTTGACCATCGGGGCTAAAGGCCAAATGATGGATCGGCTTGCGATGTCCCCAGGTGGGGCCGACCGCCTCGGCCGTGTCTGCATCCCACAAACGCAGGCCGCCCTCGACATCCACGGTGAGAAGCCGCTTGCCGTCCGGGAGAAACAGTGCCCGGCAGAGGTCGTATTTATGCTCCATTGGCTCTCCCACAAGGGTGGTTTTCTCTACGTCCCACAAGCGCGCTTTGCCATCTTGACACGCCGTCAGCACGCGCTGGCCCTCGCGGCTGAAATTGGCTTCGAGAACAGAGCGCGGATGCACCAATGGCTGACCGAGCAACTCGCCGGTCGCCGTCTCCCAGATGCGCACGTGTCCCTCCAATTCATCGCCGTTGGGCTGATGACAGACAGTCAGCACACGCCTGCCATCGGGGCTGAATGCGGCGGCGGTAACTTTGTTCTTGTGCGGTAGCGTACCGCCCACCGGCTGATTCGTCTGCGTGTCATACACGCGCACCCCTGTCTCCGTCGCCCGCAGCACGTACTTGCCATCAGGACTGAACACTTCCAAGCCCGTCTCCTTCGGCGGGACCGGCGCCATGGCTGGCTCACCCATCGTCAAATCCCACAGCCGTACCACGCGCCCTGTCCATGTCAGCACGCCGTCGCCCGCTGGAGTGAATGCCGCGTAACGGATCGGCTCTCCGTGCCGCAGCGCGGGCAGGATTGCTTCAGATGTCCGATAATCCCAGATCCGCGCCACACCATCTTCGCAGATTGTCAACAGGTATCGGCCATCGGGACTGAAGAGGGCATCGTTCACGGCCTCGGGGGGCCTCAGGGCCGGTCCTGTCGCCTCGCCGTTGGTCAGGTCCCAAACGCGTACGCTGCGGTCTTCACCAAAGGTCAGCGCGTACTTGCCGTCGGGGCTGAAGGACGCACCGCGCAGGGCGGAGCCATGCTTGAGGAACGGCGTCACCGGCTCGCTCGTCTTTGCCTTCCACACGCGTGCCGTGCCATCTCTGCTGGCTGTCAACACGTGCTCGCCATCTGTACTGAAGGACGCTTGCACCAACTCCGCCGCATGAGCGAAAGAGGAGCCGATCTGTTTGCCTGTGGCAATGTCCCAGATACGGGCGCAGCGATCTTGACATCTGGTCAACACACGCTGCCCATCGGGATGGAACATCGCCGGACAGGCACAGATCTCGCTACCCAGCGCCGCTTCGCGGAGCGCCTCTCCGGTGGCGGCGTCCCAAATGTGCAGCTCCACCTCGGTCACGCCCATTGGGGCCTTATCGGTGACGGTGAGGAAATGTTTGCCGTCCGCGCTGAACGCCAAGGCGGCCACTGGACCCGCGAGCTGCAGCGGCGAAAACAACTCCTTGGACGCTTCGACATCCCACAGATGCAAGGTCTTGTCCGCAGCCGCCGTTAACACACGCTTGCCATCAGGACTAAACACGGCAAGAGTAACCGCCTCTTCATGCGCCAACACCTCGCCGATGCGCTTGCCGCTTGCTATGTCCCATATTTCCACTGCGCCGTCGGCGCCGGCCGTCAGCACCCGTTTGCCGTCGCAGCCAAGCTGCACAACGGTCGGCATCGTCTCGTACAACCGCATTTGCACCGGGCGCGGACACTGCGATAAGACGTAAGCCAACCTCAGACGATGCGTCTGGACCGGCAATTTCTCTCTCTCGGCCAAGCGCAGCGCCTCGGTAAACCACAAGAGCGATGCCGCCAGATCGCCGCTGTCCATCCACCGCATACCGGTGGCAACGTACATCTTGACCAGTTGCCGTGCTATCTCCGCACGGTGGCTCAACGCTTCCTGCCGCACCTGCTCGGCCGTCTGCGCCAATTCTTCGGCCAGCTTCCGCAGATGAATCTGTTCATCGCGCTGCTTCTTGGCATCGCTGGCCGTTTTCTCGACCGCCCGGAGCTGCGTGGCGAATTCCTTCTCCCGCTTGGCCCATTTCTCTGCCTCGATCTTCACCTGGCGTCGGCGTTGCGACTCTTTGTCTTCCGGCCTCGCCGCTCGCCCCTTAGAGAGAAGTTTCGCTTTGGATTGCTGTGCCTCCCATTGGACCTTTTCCACTTCCGCGCGTGCCGCTTGTATCCTACTCCATGCTTGCAGGATCGTGACGATCCAGAAGACGAGAAGAAGAAAGCACAGAGCAGATAGGCTGGATAAGAGTGGATTATTTCGGCACCAGCGACTCAGGCGTGCCAGAAGGTTGCCTCCGCGCGGTGGTTCTTCCTCGCCGCAGATGGGGCAGCGTGGCGTCTCGGTGGGCGGCAGACCGGCGAGCGTCGAAGGATCCCAGATGTGGCCGCGCGGACAGATTGCTTTCTGCGCCATGACGTGCTCCTTAAATTGAGGAAGAGAATGGCTGGCGCGATTATCGCACAGCGGCAGCACAAGTCAAGTTGCCGGAGATCTCTTCGGCTGCCCTGCTATCTCATCGACCGATTTACTTTACGGCGACAGCCGTTCGAGTCGCCAGCCGGTCGGCTGCATGCGCTGGTAGCGCAGACGATCATGCAAGCGATCGGGCCGGCCTTGCCAAAATTCGATGGTCAGCGGATAGACGCGGTAGCCGCCCCAGTGCGGCGGGCGCGGCACGTCGCCGTCAGGGAATTTCTGGGCCAATTCGCGCATGCGCTCCTCTAACACATCTCGGCTAGCGATGACTTCGCTTTGCGGCGAGGCCCAGGCGCCCAGGCGGCTGCCTAACGGACGGCTGCGGAAATAGGCGTCTGACTCCGCTTCCGCGACGCGCTCGACGGTACCTTCGATGCGCACTTGCCGCTGCAATTGTGGCCAGAAAAACAAGAGCGCTGCCCGGGGATTAGCCGTCAGTTCGCGCCCTTTGCGGCTGTCGTAGTTGGTGAAGAAAGTGAACCCGGAAGCGTCAAACGCTTTAAGCAGCACCACACGTGCCGACGGTTGGCCGTCTGGCGTTGCCGTCGCCAGCGTCATGGCATTCGGCTCCGGCAGATGGGCTGCCAACGCTTGCTCCAACCATTTTTCGAACTGGCGCAGCGGATCGGCATCCATGTCCGCCTCGGACAGGCCACTCCAGGTGTATTCTTGGCGCATATCAGAGAGCTGCATTGTCGTTTTCGCTCATTTTTGCGCGAGTAGTTGCCGCAAGACGTATTGCAGGATGCCGCCATGCTGATAATAGCGCACCTCCTGGGGGGTATCAATACGGACGAGCGCCCGGAAGACGCGCTCACTGCCGTCAGGCCGGCGCGCCCTCACGGTGAGCGTGCGTCCACCGGCGAAACCGCTGTCCAGGAGACTTGGCAGACCGTCCAGATCGTAAATTTCCTCGCCGCTAAGACCGAGGCTGGTGACGCTTTCACCGCTTTGGAACTGCAAGGGTAGAATGCCCATGCCGACGAGGTTGGAGCGGTGGATGCGCTCGTAGCTTTCGGCAAGAACGGCGCGGACGCCCAAGAGCAGTGGTCCCTTGGCCGCCCAGTCGCGTGAGGAGCCGGAGCCGTATTCCTTGCCGGCCAGCACCAACAGCGGCACCTTTTCGTTATGATACTTCACCGCGGCATCGTAAATCGACATCAGCGCTCCATCGGGTAAATGGCGCGTGACACCGCCTTCTGTTCCAGGGGCCAGCAAGTTCTCGAGCCGAACGTTGGCGAAGGTGCCGCGCATCATGACTTCGTGATTGCCGCGCCGTGAGCCGTAGGAGTTAAAGTCCTTGACCTCGACACCGTGGCTGAGGAGATATTGTCCGGCCGGACTTTGCGGCTTGATCGAGCCAGCCGGCGAGATGTGGTCGGTCGTGATGCTGTTGCCGAGCACGGCCAAGACGCGGGCGCCCTTGATGTCGCGCACCGGCTCCGGCTGCGGCTTCATGTTCTCGAAATAGGGCGGGTGTTTGACATAAGTGGACTTCGGGTCCCAAGCGAACAGATCGCCCTCCGGCGTCGGCAGGGCGCGCCAGTGTTCATCGCCCTGAAACACCTCACTATATTCTTTATGGAACATCGCCGAATGCACTGCCGAGCGAATCGTGTTCTCGACCTCCATGCGGCTGGGCCAAATGTCCCTGAGGAAAACTGGCTGGCCGTTGGCGTCGTGGCCAAGCGGCTCCTTGTGCCAATCGATGTCCACCCGGCCGGCCAAGGCATAGGCGACCACCAAAGGCGGCGAAGCGAGATAATTGGCCCGTACTTCCGGATGAATGCGGCCCTCGAAATTACGATTGCCCGACAACACGGCGGCAACAACCAGGCTACCCTCGTCGATGCCGCGCGAGACTGGCGGCAGCAGCGGGCCACTATTGCCGATACAAGTAGTGCAACCATATCCTACCAAATGAAATCGCAATTGTTCCAAATAACGCATCAATCCGGCTTCGATGAGATAATCTGTCACTACTTTGGAGCCGGGCGCCAGACTGGTTTTGACCCACGGTTTGGTTTGCAAACCCTTCTCGACTGCCTTTTTGGCCAACAGGCCTGCGGCAAGCATGACGGAGGGATTAGAAGTATTGGTGCAGCTGGTGATGGCGGCGATGACCACAGAACCATCGCGCAGCTCGTGTGTTTCGTTGCCGAGCGCGATCTTGACCGGCGCGCGAGGGGTGCTAATTCCCTGGTTTGCCGCAGCACCAGGGGCATAACGGCCCCCGCTCACCTTGCTCAACAAGTTGGGCAGTTCTTTGGCGAATGCTTCCTTGACTTGCCCTAACGCCACACGGTCTTGCGGGCGGCGCGGGCCGGCCAGGCTCGGCTCAACTGTACCCAGATCAAGCTCCAGTGTATCGGAGTACGTTGCTTCCGGCGTTTCGGGAGTGTGAAACAAGCCCTGTTCCTTGGTGTACGCCTCAACAAGTTGCACAAGTGTTTCGGGCCGACCGGTGAAGCGCAGATATTTCAGCGTCTCGGCATCCACGGGGAAGATGCCACAGGTGGCGCCGTACTCCGGGGCCATATTGGCGATGGTGGCGCGATCGGCCAGCGGCAGGCCAGCCAGGCCGGGACCGTAAAATTCGACGAACTTGCCGACCACGCCTTTTTTGCGCAGCATCTCGGTCACGGTCAGCACCAGATCGGTGGCGGTGGCGCCTTCGCGGAGTTGGCCGGTCAGCTTGAAGCCGATCACTTCGGGGATGAGCATAGACAGCGGTTGTCCGAGCATGGCGGCCTCGGCTTCGATGCCGCCGACCCCCCAGCCGAGTACACCCAGGCCGTTTATCATTGTGGTGTGCGAATCAGTGCCGACCAGCGTATCGGGATAGGCTCTGTTCGTCTCTTCGTTGACGAAGACGACGCGGGCCAGATATTCGAGATTGACCTGATGCACGATGCCGGTGTCCGGCGGCACGACTTTGAAATTATGAAACGCCTTCTGGCCCCAGCGAAGAAAAGCATAGCGTTCGCGGTTGCGCTGAAACTCCAGTTCGGCATTGGTGCGAAACGCCAGCGCGTTACCGAAATCATCGACCTGGACCGAGTGATCGATGACCAGCTCAACCGGCAGCAGTGGATTGATGCGCCTGGGATCGCCGCCCATTTTTTTCATGGCGTCGCGCATGGCAGCCAAATCAACGATGGCTGGCACGCCGGTGAAATCTTGCAGCAGCACGCGCGCCGGCATGAAAGCGATTTCCTTGCTCGGCTGCGCCTGGGCGTCCCAATTGGCCAGCGCTTCGATGTCTTCGGGACGAACCGTCAAACCATCCTGACAGCGAAGCAAGTTTTCCAGCAGGATTTTCAGCGCGAACGGCAGCCGAGCCACACGCGGATGCGTGCGAGCCACGGCATCGAGTCGAAAAATGGTATAATTGCGATCGCCGACACGAAGCGATGCTTGACTGCCGAACTGCTGGTCCATGATGACCGCCTTTCCTTGTGGTACAATCAGAAAAATGCGCTCTTCTAGAGTATTGTCGGCGTGAGAGGCGGATATGGCAATGCGTCCCTCTTTGTTCCCACACTCTGCTATAGAAAAGTAGGCGGACGGCCGACGTAAACCGGCCGTCCGCCGAGAAATGCCAGCAGATCATCGTTTGGCCGCCGCAGGAAGGATGACGACGGTGTCGCCGATGATCTCGTAGGTGCATTGAATGACGGCAAGCATATCTTTGAGCACATCGCCTAGCTTTTTGTCCTTGACCGACGGCATTTTCACGCCTGCCTGGGCCGGTGAATCGCGGTTGGCCTCGCGGAAGGCCGTTTCCTCGATGCGAAAACGCAAGGGTGGAAAGCGCTTGGCCAAACGATCCAGCATCTCCACCAGCGGGATTTCGGGTATGCCGACGTCATCGGTGATACGCTCTTCCAGGCGCAGACGGACAGGGTTCTCCGCTTCTTCTTCGCTCCGACGATGGCGGATCGGTTGAGGATATTCTCGATCGTGTAAGCAGACAATAAGGCCGTTGTTCGCTGCGAGATAAATGCGATCTGTAATATCGTTACTGATGGGGAAAACGAAATCGCGGCTGTCGAAGCCACTGAGTGTGATGCCGCGGCGGCGATCGAGGACGAGAAGTCGGCCGCTGGCATCGAGGGCGTAGACATACTTGGGATTGGCAGCCAGGAAATAATCCGCAGCAGGATTGAACTCGGCCCATCCACCGCGCGCCGGGAGGCGCCATTGGGGCTGCCCTGTAGTGCGATCCAGCCGCATCATGCCCTGTCGGGCCGAGACAAGGTAAATGTCCTCCTCGGTAACGACAGGTCGGCGCGTGATCGGTACGCCGATGGTAGTGCGCCAGAGCAGTCGTCCGCCGGCTGTCTCCAGAGCGTACAGGTTGGCGTCCTCCGAGCCGATGTAGGCCACGCCGTCGAAATAACCGGCCGGCGTTCGGATGGACGATTCGGTAGAAAAGCGGTAGCTGAGAGTGGTCGCCGCGTTGGCCAGCAGCAGCTTGCTCAGGCCCAGCACCATGCCGTTCGCCGTGGGAACCACCAGACGGTCGCGTGTCAGCACCAGGGGCAGTTCCAACCGCAAGCTGGTGACTTCAGACCAGAGGCGCGTGGGCTGAGGTCCGACAGGCTCGCCAATCGTGCTGGCTTCGCGCGCAGAGCGCGTCAACGGGCTGAGAGCTGTGGTGCTGCTGCGGGCCTCGGCACGGAGCGAAGCGATGGGTTTGATCCCCTCCATGCCGGCCGGTACGGTAGGGGCCAGCAAATCCGGACGAGGCAGCAAATAAGCGGTGATCCGCCCTGTCGCTGCAGCAATGTAAATCATATTTTCATCGGCCACAGGCGGCGCCGATACGCCCTCCGGCAGACGAAACGACCAGTTCACCGTTCCGTTCAAGCGATCCAGAGCAAACAGATAGACATTGTTGACAACGTAAACTTCCCGGCTATTGAAAGCCAAGGCGTGCTCGACAACGTAAGGCCGGCCGACACGCTGCCGCCACAGTGTTGCCCCGGTTTCGGCGTCAATCAGCGTTACCAGTCCGCTACGCGTCTGTACAAAGAGATTACGGCCGCGCAGTTGCACGGTGGCCAAACCGTCCTGTCGGCCGTCCATCGGCACGTAGATGCGATAGCTCATTTGCAAGTTGAGCCGATCGAGCAGTTCACGCGGCGGTGGCACCGGCTGGGTGTACCACCGGGCGCGCGCTGGTTGCGCGTGCAACGATGCCGTCCAGCCGACTGCCACAAGTAGTGTTGCCAGCAGTGTAGGTGCCCATCGGTTCATGTTCGCATCTCCTCGGCGCACGGCGGCTCTCGTGTACTTTACCACACCTCCGCCGACCAGGATGCCAAGGTAATAAGGCGACAAGGCGACAAGGCGAAAAAGGATAGCCGAAGAATCGTTATTTTTCGCTCTGTCGCCTTGTCACTTTTTGCCGGCACGACGTTTGGCGGCGAAGAAATCGCTCAGAAGAGCGGCACAGCGGTCGGCCAAGACGCCGCCGATCACCTGTGCCCGATGATTTAAACGCGAATCATTGGTGATCTGGTAGAGTGTATGGCAAGCGCCCGCCTTGGGATCCGTACAGCCGTAGACGACCAACGGCAGCCGTGCTTGAACGATGGCGCCGGCGCACATGGGACACGGCTCCAGGGTGACGTAAAGAGCGCAATCTTCCAGTCGCCAGGAGTGCAGAGCGTTGGCCGCCTGCGTGATGGCGATCATTTCGGCATGGGCTGTCGGATCGTTCAGTTGTTCGCGTTGGTTGTGCGCCTGGGCGATGACGCCGTGCGGGTAAGAGACAATGACGGCGCCGATGGGCACTTCATCTTCGTCGCTGGCTCGTCCAGCCTCGGCCAGCGCCATTTCCATGTGATGGATGTGGAAAGGATGACGGGGATCTGTCAACGTCAATTCCAATGGCGAAAAATTCACAATATTTCTCTCTATTGTGGCAAAAAACAGTGGAACACGGCCCCTTACGAACTATACCATGATAAGACGATAACTTAAACTAAAGCACGTTCATTCAGAGGAAAAGGCCCCGGGATATGACAGCGGACAACGGCTTGCCGGTAATTCTGGGCGGTGAAGCAGTGCGGCCACAGGGTCCGCCCGCCTGGCCAATCGCTGATGAATCCATCCTCGCCGCGATGCAGTCGGCGTATAGCGACGGTTCGTGGGGTCGCTATCACGGCGGACAGGTCGCGCGGCTGGAGCAACGTTTGGCCGCCATGCACCAGGTCGAGCATGTCCTCACCTGCGGTAGCGGCACGTTCGCAGTCGAATTGGCGCTGCGAGCATTGAAAATCGGGCCGGGCGATGAAGTAATCATGGCCGCTTACGACTATGAAGGCAATTTCCTCAACATTCACGCCGTCGGCGCTCGTCCCGTCCTTATTGATATCGATGCCGATAATTGGAACCTTGCTCCGGAAAATTTGGCTGCGGCGTTCGGGCCGGCAACGCGCGCCCTCCTCGTCTCGCATTTGCACGGCGGGTTGGTGCCCATGCGTGAGGTCATGGCGCTGGCTGAGCAGCATGGGATCGCGGTGATCGAAGATGCTGCCCAGGTGCCGGGGGCGCGCGTGCAAGGGCGTATGGCCGGGACATGGGGAGATGTAGGCATCCTCAGTTTCGGCGGCTCGAAATTGCTGACTGCCGGCCGCGGCGGCGCACTTTTGACACGCCAGACCGAGGTAGCCCAGCGCGCTCGTCTATGGCTCCGGCGCGGCAATCTTCTTTGTCCTCTCTCGGAGCTTCAGGCCGCTGTGCTGCTGCCGCAACTCGATCGCCTTGCCGAGCGCAATGCTCGCCGCCTCCGCGCCGCCCGGCTTCTCGACGAAGCGCTGTGCCATGTGCCGGGATTGCAGTCGTTTCGCAATCGCGCCCTGGAGGACAGTCTACCGGCTTACTACAAGCTCGGTTTTCAGTTTGAAGCGGCGTCTTTCGGTTTGGAGCGTAAGCGATTGGTGGCGGCCTTACAAGCGGAAGGCATCGCTGTGGACGAAGGTTTCCGCGCTCTGCATGTGGGACGCTCGCCAAGACGGTGGCGCAGTCCCGGCCCGCTGCCGCAGGCGGAACGCGCTCATGCGGGGACCATCGTACTACATCATCCCATCCTGCTCGGCAGGGACGATGAATTGATGCAGGTGGCACGGGCTGTGGAAAAGATTCACAGGCATGCGGCGCAACTGCGTTGAGCTTTTTTCTGATACAATAGGAGACAGGTTTTTCCGTTTCAGGAGAAAACGGCCATGGCGTTTGTGAAAGCAGTGATGACTTCCGAGGTGCCTCCGGGCAAGGGCAAGCAAGTCAAGGTCGGCGGCAAGACGCTGGCTGTCTTTAATGTGAATGGCACTTTCTACGCCATCGATGATACCTGCTCTCATCGCGGCGCCTCTTTAGCGGAGGGCGAACTGGAAGGGCACCAGGTCATTTGTCCGTGGCACGCTGCAGCTTTCGATGTGACGAGCGGTGCTCATCTGTCGCCGCCGGCCCGCCGCGACGTCGCTTGCTACAAGGTGCAAGTTGTCGGCGACGAAGTGCAAGTCGATATCGGCTGAGCGCCTTGTTAGGAAACCAGGTTCGGGATATTTCTCGATTGGTTTTTCTGCTTTTTCTCTCTGGTTTCTATGATTCTGCGCTTGGCTCTTCTGGATCAAACGGCTTTGAGTACCAGACAGGTATTGCTGCCGCCGAAACCGAACGAGTTGGAGACAGCGACGCGGACATTTGCTGGCTGCGCTTCGTTGGCGACATGACAAAGATTACATTCGGGATCGGGTTCGTGTAAATTGATGGTTGGCGGCAGAGCGCCGCGCTCCATTGCTGTCAGGCAGGCCAGTGCTTCAACGGCAGCAGCAGCGGTGAGTAGATGGCCCGTCATACTCTTGGTCGAGCTGACGGGGACGCGGTGAACGTGGCTGCCGAAAACGGCCGTCAGCACACGCGCCTCGGCGATGTCGCCGACGGGTGTACTGGTGGCGTGGGCATTGACGTAATCGACATCCTCCGGATTACAACCGGCGTCGCGGAGGGCTTCGCGGACGGCGGCAAGGGCTGGCTCCGGATTGGGGCTGGGAATGACCATGTTGAAGGCATCGCTCCGCGCTCCGTAGCCGGCCACTTCAGCATAGACATGGGCGCTGCGGCGACGGGCCAGGCCAGCAGGTTCGAGCACAAAAACGGCGCCGCCATCGCCCATGACAAAACCATCACGCTGACGGTCGAACGGTCGAGAGGCCGCTTGCGGCTCATCGTTGCGGCGCGACAGAGCGCGCAAATTGCCAAAGCCAGCCAGGGCCATCGGCGTTACAGCCATGTCGCAAGCACCGGCCAGGCACACGTCTACCCAGCCCAATTGCAACCAATGCCGTGCCTGCGACAGGGCGACGTTGCCGCTGGCGCAGGCGGCCGACACACTTACGGCCGGCCCGCTCAGGTCCAAGGCGCGGCAAGTCCGCGCAATCATCGATTCGCAGTCCCGCTCCGGCTGATAGACGCGGCGGCCGCCGGCCAAGGCGTCGGCCTCCCAGAATTCCAACCACTCCGCCCCGATGCCGAGCACCATGCCGATACGGACCTCGCTCCGCCGTTCCCACCAGCCCGCATCGCGCAGCGCCGCCGTGCAGCACCAGCGCATCAGTTGCTCCAGGCGATGCAGCCGGCTGAACTCTACGGGATCGGTTCCGCACGGGCACGGTACTTCGCGCAGTTGGCCGGCAATCTGGCAGGGATGTTCGGAGACATCGAAGCCCTGGACGCGCTCGATGCCAGATCGACCAGCCAGCAGATGGTCGGCGAAGGCCGCGTAGGTGTGGCCCAGCGGCGTGGCCGTGCCTACACCCGTTATCCAAACTGCGTTGCCAGGGTTCACGAGGCTCTCTCCGCGAAGACATCGATCAGCGACGCTTCGCCGAAGCGTCGAACCTTCCCGACGCTTCGGCGAAGCGTCGCTAACCCCATCTCCTCTTCAATACGGGCCAGCATTGCCGCATCCGGAATGCCATCAACGATGTGCAAACGTTGGCGGTCTCCCTTATCTCCCCGTTCCTGGGGGGAGGGAATCGGCGTCAGAGCCAGGGCCATTCCGATGGCTTGCGAACCGGACGGCATTTGACCGGCCTCATCCGGAGGCCCTTCCGGGCTTAGGCACGTCAGTACCATCCAGACGCCCGGCAACTGTTTCCCGATCAACAAGGCGGTCGCCGCCAAAAGCCCCTCGAGGGGGCCGCCTGGTCCGCCGCCGACGCCGAAATTCGGCCCGTGGATCTGAAGCGCTTGGCTGATGGTGCCGGAAACGGAATGCAGGGAACGATGCGGAATCAAATGCGGTGAGACGCCCCAGGCGCCTTCGGCGGCGAAGCGTTGCAAAGCTGCCACCATGGCTGGACGGCCTAGAAAACGTGGTGCGGCTACCACGCCCCAATCGCGGAAACAAGCTCCCTGCCAACCGGCCCTGACGATGGCCTGGTAAACCGCGCACAGCCCGGCGACGGTCTGCTCATCGGCGTGCTTGAGCAACGAAGCCGGCGGAGACATATGAGGAGCGGGACCAGGATGGCGCCGCAGCTCCGCCAGCGTTTCCGGACCGGCACGAACCACGGCATCCGCCGCCACTTCGCAGCTAACCACGCAGCTGTGGGCGAGCGATTGGTCGTTACATGGCTTCAAAGGACACGAATCCTTTCGCCTTCTTCTCCATCTCGATCGTCTGGCGCCGAGTTGCCATCATACGAACTCGGAGAGACGAAGTAGGAGAGGACGTACCCCAATCAACCAATTCTGTCAACGGGAGATCAGGTAATTTCCGCGCATCCCCTTTATCCGCTCCACCGCTTCTCGCCGCCAATGGCTGCTTGCTCTTGGCAATTTCGCGCGCGGCTCGCTAAGCTAGAACAAATAAGTAATTTTGGTTAGCCGCACGCCGTAAACTCGCGGCTAATAGAGGAATTCCTTTCGTTTCACAGGGCCATTCCGATGCTGCGCCTTTTCCGAACTTCTGTGGCGATCTTGCTTTTCGCCTTCTTCGTAGACCGAATCGGCGCTCAGGAGCCGATTCAGCTGGCCCGCACACCAGACATTTCTCCCGACGGCAAGCTCGTCGCCTTCAGCTACAAGGGCGACATCTGGGTCGTGGAGGCGATCGGCGGCACCGCGCGGGCCGTTACCTCGCACCCCGCTCATGACATTGAACCTGTCTTCAGCCCCGATGGACGTACCCTCGCCTTCAGTTCCAACCGCCACGGCAGCTATGACATTTACATAGTGCCCGTGCAGGGTGGACGGCCGAAACGTCTGACGGTAGATTCGGCCACAGAGCGCGTGTGCGGCTGGTCGCCCGACGGCAAGAATATCCTCTACGCCTCGACGCGCAGCACCGCTTTTCCGCACAACTACGAACTGTACCTGGTGCCGGTCGAGGGCGGCATGTCGCGGCGCGTCAGCGCTGCTGAGGGCAAGGAGGGCACTTTTTCACCAGCAGGCGATCGCATCGCCTATGTCCGCGGACCGGGCACCTGGTATCGGAAGGGCTATCGTGGTTCGTCCAACGACGATATTTGGATTTGCAACGCCGATGGCAGCAACAATCGGCGCGTGACTTCCTTCAACGGCCAAGACGGCTCGCCCATGTGGAGCGCCGACGGCAAGACGCTCTATTACGTCAGCGAAGCCCACGGCTCGCCGGCCAATATCGTGCGTCTGTCGCTGGATGCGGGCGCCAAGCCGCAACAGATCACCTTCCACAAAGACGACGGCGTTCGCCGGGCACGCATGTCGCGCGATGGGCAATGGATCGTCTATGAATGCGGTGCCGATCTGTGGATCGTCTCCACGCGTCCGGAGGCCGTGCCACGCAAACTGGCCATTGAGGTCAACGCCGACGATAAGAGCAATCCGGAGCAGTTGCAAATCTTTACCAGCAAAGCCACCGAATTTTCGCTGTCCGCCGACGAGAAATTCATGACCTTCGCCGTCCACGGCAAGCTGTTCCGCAGAAAAGTCGGTCCTGACCCCAAAGTCGTGCAACTGACCGACGGACCTTGCAACGATCACAGCGCCGCCTGGTCGCCGGACAGCTCAAAAATCCTCTTTATCTCGGACCGCAATGGCCACGAGGACATTTATCTACTCGAAGCCGATGATGCCGAGCATCCCAAGCTCACCGAGGCCCGGCGCTTCAAGGTCAAGCAGATTACCAATACGCCCGAAGCCGAGTTGGGTGTCAGCTTCGCGCCCAATGGCAAGCGCGTCGCTTTCCTCCGCGCCGGCAAGCTGTGGACGATGAACCCCGACGGTAGCGACCCAAAAGTGATTGTCAAGGATGTTCACGTATTCGATTATGACTGGTCGCCAGACAGCCGCTGGATCGTCTATGCGCGGCGTGACGGCTCTTTTGCCAGCGAGTTGTACATCGTGCCGGCTTCGGGACCGACGAACCTCAACCCGCCGCGCAACATCACGCGCTACGCCACCTCCAACGGCGATGTGACCTGGAGCCGCGATGGCAAGACCATCGCTTTTCTCAGCGAACGGCGCGAGTCTGGCAGACTCTATCCCTATGTGCTGCCCTTGCAAAAGCCGGCGGCACCGAGTGTAAACGAGCGTGGCGGCTTCTTCGGCAGCAATACGGCTGTATCCATCGATTGGGACGACATTCATCTGCGGGCTGAGCGAGCCGCGCCGGTACCGGCTTTGACTGCGGCCATTTCGCCCGACGGCAGCAAGATCGCCTTCGTCGATGCCAAGGAGCATGACCTGTGGGTGGCCAGTCCCGGCGGCCAACTCACCCGCTTGACAACTGGGCATGTCCACCCGCGGCAAATCGTCTGGTCCAAGCAGCGCGGCTCTCCGACCGCGAGTCTGGGCAGCGAGGTCATTTTTTATCTCGATCGCCTGGGCACTATTCACCTGGTTCGTGCTTCGGGCAGTTCTGGCCCGGCGCTGTCTTTCCGCGTCAAATTACGCATCCGCACCGAGGATCTGTATCGGGAGATGTTTGATCAGAGTTGGCGCTATCTCGCCGAGCATTTCTACGATGCCAAGTTCCACGGCCGCGATTGGAACGCCATCAAGGCCAAGTATCGGCCGCTGATCAAACATATTTCTATGAAAGAAGATCTTTATGCTCTTCTGTATTTGATGCTGGGCGAGTTGAACGCCTCGCACCTGGGCGTTATCGGCCATCTCAGCGTTCCCGATGAAGAGACGGCCGATCTCGGCCTGATCTTCGACGAAAGCTACCGCGGTCGCGGCCTGAAGATTGCTGAGGTGCTTAAGCGCGGGCCAGCAGATCGCCGCGGCCTGAATATCCGGCCTGGCGAATACCTCCTCAACATCGACGGCAAGGAAGTGACCGATAAGGAGGATCTGAGCCAGCTGCTCAACGGCAAAGTTGGCGAAGAAGTGTCGCTGCAAGTGGCGGCCGATCCTGAGACACCGCCCAAGGAACGGCGGCACGTCGAAATCACCGCCGTCAGCCGTGAAGCCATCCTGCCGTTGATGTACGATCGTTGGGTGGAGAACAATGCCTGCCGCGTTGCCGAATTGAGCAAAGGCAAGCTCGGCTACATCCACATCCCCAGCATGGACGAAGCTGGTCTGGATCGCTTTCTACGCTCACTGTATTCGGACAATTACGACAAGGAAGGTATTGTTCTCGACGTTCGCTACAACGGCGGCGGCTTCACACATGACAAGATCCTCAACTATCTCGGCAGTCGTGAACACACGATTTTCCGGGAACGCGACGGCGGCGAGGGTTTGGTGCTGCGTTCCAGTGATCGCAAATGGCACAAACCGTTGGTTCTGCTCATCAACAACCGTTCCTATAGCGACGCTGAGATTTTCCCCAACGCTTTCCGCACTTTGGGGCTGGGCAAGCTGGTCGGCCAACCGACCGGCGGCTGCGTAATCGGCACGGGGGCGGTGCAGCTGATTGACGGTTCTATCCTTCGCATTCCTCGCATCGGCGTGTACACGACCAAAGGAGTGAACATGGAAAAAGAAGGCGTAACGCCGGATGTTCTCGTTGAAGAGCATCCCGATCAGCTGGCCAAGGGCATCGATGCCCAACTCGTCAAGGCGGTCGAGGTGTTGCAACAGGACGTGGTTGCCTGGAAGCAGAAGCATCAAGGCGGCACCTCCGACAAATCGGGTGCGTCCAGTTCCGCCGCCAATCCGACAGCCGCACCGCCCTCGGTCATACCGGCCATGCCGCCGGCCAAATAATCCATACAATCCGCATAAGGACTATCGGACACCCCCCTCCCCCTGGTGGGGGAGAGTTCGAGGGTAGGGAGTGAAAGTGCAAATGGGCCAAGAAGTTCCGCTCTCCCCACCCGAACCCTCCCCTACGAGGGGCGAGGGAAATGTCTGCTCGTCCTAAGTGATCGGTTTTCGGTTTTCAGACCCGATGAGCAACTCGCTTTTTGATCCGAAAACCGAAGGTCGAAAACCGAGTTCCGACTGGTGTTCAACCAAGAGGTGCGCACGTGAGCAACTCTTTGCTCGTCGAGTTCTATCAGCAAATCCCGGAAAACAGCCCCCAGACCAAGCCGAAGATGACCCGTAAGGAGGCCATCGAGGTCTTTAAGCAGCGCGTGGCCGAGCGCTATACCGAAGGCACTTTGCTGCGTCTTTTGGCCAATGGCGATAATCTGGCTCGCCGCGCCGCTTTGTTCGCCCTGAATTTGCTCGGCACCATGAATGCCTGCCCCGGCATCGCCGCCTGTCTGCACGATGACGACGGCGAAATCGCCCGGATAGCAGCTGAGACTCTGTGGACGCTGTGGTTCCGCAGCGATACGCCGGACAATAACCAGGAATTGCAGCGTTTGGTCCGTCTGCGTGACCGTGAACAGGCGCTGGCCGGTCTCAATGCTCTCCTCGAGCGCGCACCGGAATTCGCTGAAGCATACAATCAGCGTGCCATCATGTATTTTCGCCAACGGAAATTCGAGCGTTCGGCCGCTGATTGTCAGAAAGCACTGGAGTTGAACCCCTATCACTTCGGCGCCCAGGCCGGTTTAGGACAGTGCTATATGCAGATGCGCAAGCACCGAGCGGCGCTCAAAGCCTTCCGCGCCGCTCTGCGCCTCAATCCACGCATGGACGGCATCGCCGAAACCATTCGCGCCTTGGAACACGCTCTCGACGAAGAAGGCCGTCGTGATGATAAGAAGTGACAACCCACAAAATACACGCTGGCTTCGTGGTCCGAGATTCGGACCCTTCGATGCTGGAAGTGATACGGGGCGTAATCGTGGGGGGGATTGATTTGACATCGGTCCAGGGGCATGATTGAATAGGAGCCATGAGTGAAATCAGCCGCGAGCAACTGCATGCCTATCTCGATGATGCCCTCAGCGACGCGGAGATGGCGAGGATCGAGCAAGCCCTGCGCGATTCGGAGCCGCTACGCCGGGCGCTGCGTCAGGCCATGCAGGAACGCGATCGCGGTGAACATTCGCTCGGCGCTGTCTGGCGACGCGAACGCCTCACCTGCCCGACGCGTGAACAACTCGGTAGTTATCTGCTGCAAGTGCTTGATGAAGAGCAGCAAGACTATATCGAATTTCATCTCCAGGTGATCGAGTGTCCCTATTGTGTGGCCAATCTTGCCGATTTGCAAGCGCTCCAGCAGGAAGCGCCGCCGCAGGCGCGCGAACGGCGGCGACGTTTCTTTCAGTCCAGCGCCGGCTATCTGCATGTCAGCCGCGATACCAAAAAAAACGAAACACGGCGGAAATAGCGCTGGTTAGAGTCGCTATCCAAACGAACCGTCTTAGTACATTTCGTCCAGCATCTGGAAGATCGTTTCCCTTTTCAGAAGCTCTTGCTTGCGCTGTTGGCGAATGCCATAATCCAGCATAAGCGAAGGGAAGTCCGAGCCTGAGGGGAGCTTGGCATGTTGCGTCGTCGTTATGGGATAGTGTTGGCCGTGTTCGTGGCGGCGCTACCAGGCCGCGCCGACGAACCGAAAGTCGAAAAAAAGACTGTCCGTCTGGCCCACATCAAGCTGTCCGGCTCGATGGGGGAAGCAGCCCCCTCCAGCGATCCGCTTTTGGGCAGCTTCAGCGAGCATTTCAAAAGCAAGCTCGACCGCATCCGCAAGGCGCGCAAGGATGCCAATATCCACGCTCTGTACTTGCAGCTGGACGGCCTGCACATCGGCTGGGGCAAGCTCGACGAGCTGTGCCAGACTATTGCCGATTTTCGCAAAAGCGGAAAGAAAGTGTATGCCTATCTCGAATCCGGTAATACGAAAGATTATCTGGCCGCCCTAGCTTGCGATGAAGTGTGCATCCCGGAATCGGGCTGGCTAATGCTGACCGGCCTGAGCGCCGAAGTGACCTTCTACAAGGAGTTGCTCGACAAGATCGGCGCCCAGGCGGACATGCTGCAAATGGGCGATTACAAATCCGCCGCCGAGCCACTCCTGCGCAAAAAGATGAGCAAGCCCGCCCGCGAACAGCTCACTCGTGTCCTCGACGATTACTTCGAGAAAAGCCTGGTCCAGCGCATCGTCCGCTCCCGCCGCGGCAAAAACTTCACGGCCGAGCAGGTCAAGAAGCTGATCGACGAGGGACCGTACACGGCCCGTGCCGCTCTCAAGGCTGGACTCATCGATCGCATCGCTTACGCCGACGCTTATCGAGATCAGCTCAGGGATGCTTTGAAAAAACAACAGAAAGCCGATCTCTTCGCCTTCATCAAGGACTACGGCAAGGAAGACAAAAAGGAGATCGATTTTTCCAATCCGTTCGCCTTCTTCAAACTGTTGACAACACCGTCCAAGGCCAAATCCTCGTCCAATCCCAAGATCGCCGTTATCTACGCCAGCGGCGTCATCACCACGGGCAAGAGCGAGGGGGGACTATTCGAGGACGAGACGGTCGGCTCGACGACGATGATTGAAGCCATCCGTCAGGCGGAGAAGGACGAGACGGTCAAGGCGATCGTGCTGCGTGTGGACAGTCCCGGCGGCTCGGCGTTGGCCAGCGACCTCATTTGGAACGAACTGAAGCATGCCAAAAAGCCGGTCCTCGCCAGCATGTCGGACACAGCGGCCAGCGGCGGTTACTACATCAGCATGGCTGCCCAGAAGATCTTTGCCGAGCCGAGCACACTGACCGGCTCCATCGGCGTCGTCGGCGGCAAGCTGGCCATCGGCGGTACCCTCAACAAGATTGGCATCACCACTGATGTCATCCGCCGCGGCGCCAATGCCGGCATCTTCTCGACCGATCAACCATTCAGCGATTCTGAGCGCAAGGCTCTGACGGCACTGATGCAGGACACATACGACCAGTTTCTCGACAAGGCATTGGCCGGTCGTCACAAAGCTGGTAAGAAGATGACGCGTGACGAGTTGCTCAAGCTGGCCGGTGGCCGCATCTGGACTGGCCGACAAGCCAAGGAGAACGGCCTGATCGACGAATTGGGTACTCTGCAAGACGCCCTTGCGGCCGCCCGCGCTCTGGCCAATCTGCCCGCTGACAAGGAGCCGGAATTGCTCCAGTTGCCCAAATCGAAAGGCTTTCTCGATTCGCTGCTAGAAGATGTGGGTGGCCTTCGCGCTGGGCGCCTGCGGATGCCGGCACTGGCGCCCGAATGGCAGCGTAAGCTGCGGGGGCTGGACGGCCTGTTGCAGCTGCGTGGCGAGCCGGTGTGGCTGATGTTGCCGTATCGTGTTGATATTGAGTAAAGCGCATGGCCCGTTGCGAGCAAGGCTATCTGTGCGAGGTCTGCGGTCAGGAGGTTGGAGAGATCACCGAATCCGACCTGTATCTCCGTTACGTCCTCGGTGAAGTACCGCCCGAACAATTGCACATCCTGCCCGAACGGCACATCCGCTGTAATCCGGCGTTGGCGCAGTACATCGTCGATCCTGCGTTCGAGCCGATGCGCTGCGAAGGCGTCTTCGCCAAGGAATTGATGGACCACGATTTTGTCGCCGCCGAGGAAGCGCGGGTAACGCGCGGCTGGCGCCGCTTGCAAGAGTTGCCCCACCTGGGCATCCCCATAATCGATTATCCGTTGCCAAACGAGCCGGGAGGGTAAGCGATGGTTCATCCATCCGTCGCTTACCCTCCCGGCTCATCTGCTGCCCATAAGCGCTCATACTGATTGTGAAATTGGGCCAACGCTTCATCGGGATTGAGATTGAACACTGCCTTGCCGAGGGTGTGCCAGCGTCCTTGATGAAAGAAGAACACGGCCGAGGCATTGCGCAGATTGTCGACGGCCGGCAGCCCTTCCATATCGCTGCCCTCGATGGCCTCGAACTGAATGGTGACACCGACCAGAGCGGCCAGCCGACCGCTGCTGCGTTCACGCGCGAACTCGACGCCGGGTTCCCACTCGATGGCCTTCCAGCGCAGGCCGCGCGGTTTGCCGCTGGCCGACGCCGCCTGAAAGAACTGCCATTCCAAGAACTCGCGCTGATGCTGAAACAAACGCCGTGCGCGCTCCACCGACAGCCCCGGACGAAACCATTGCCAAAAGGTCAACCAGCGCCAATTCATGCGGATATTATAGGGCGCGAAGCGCGTCGATTTATCGTTTCATGCGAAACGATAAATCGACGCGTAGGAACGGCTTAATAGCAGCACGGCACACACGTGACCACTGGCACGCAAACCGTGA
Organism: Planctomycetota bacterium; assembly: GCA_021325115.1. Lineage (GTDB taxonomy): Bacteria > Planctomycetota > Planctomycetia > Gemmatales > Gemmataceae > JAJPHU01. The sequence continues at coordinate 25,358 of JAJPHU010000116.1, forward strand.
TCTGCCGCGCCACCAACTGGTAGGTCGTCACGGGCACATTGACAACCTGCTGGGTCGGCACGCACTGGACGACGGGGACCGTGTAGGTCCGCACGGTCGGCACCATCTGGCAGACTTGCACGTTGTAGGTCTGTACCACCGGCGTCACCACCGGCACATTGACCGTGCAGGTCTGGACCACCTGCTGCAAGGTGCAAACCGGCACAGTGACGACCTTCTGCACCGGTACGCACTGAATGACGGGGACCGTGTAGGTTCGCACGGTCGGCACCATCTGGCAGACTTGCACGTTGTAGGTCTGCACCACCGGCGTCACCACCGGCACATTGACCGTGTAGGTCTGGACCACCGGTCTCATGACGCATACTGGAACGTTGACGGTGCGCGCCACCTGCTGCATCGTGCAGACCTGGTAGGTAACGTTCTGGACCACCGGCTTATACGTGCAGACATTGACGGTGTAGGTCTGGTTGACGGCCTGGGGCACGCAGGTCGTGACGGTGCGATTGATCGTCTGTACGGTCGGCACCATTTGGCAAACAACGCCTCCGCAAGGATTGGCACAGCTGGGCGGTATCTGGACCATCTGCGGCGTGCAAACCGTGACCTGACACGGCACCACCTGAGATACCAGCCTTGGCACGTACACTGTGCATTGCTGCTGTACCGGCGTCACCTGCGGCACCATCACCGTCACCTGCTGCGTTACGTTCTGATACGTCGGCACGCATTGGTAGACCGTTTGCTGCACGTACTGTGTCGTCGGCACGTACACGGTGCATTGCACCTGCCGGGGCACATAGTTGCACTGGTAGACGGTGCATTGCTGTTGCACCGTCCGGTAGGTCGGCACCAGGACCGTGCACTGTTGCTGCACTTGCTGCATCACGGGTTGCATGACGGTGATCGTTTTCTGCACGTTCGTGACTACCGGCACACATACGGTTTGCTGCACCTGCCGGGGCACATAGTTGCACTGGTAGACGGTGCATTGCTGTTGCACTGTCCGGTAGGTCGGTACCAGGACCGTGCATTGCTGCTGCACGTTCTTGTAGGTCGGCACCATGACCGTGACCGTCTGCTGCACGTTCGTGGTTACCGGCACGCATTCGTAGACAGTTTGCTGGACCTGTTGATAGGCCACCTGATACTGCACGCTGCAGAAGCCGCCTCCGTAACCGCAGACCGGAGCGCAGCACCCTCCTCTTCGCAAACAGGCTTGCGCTGGGCCGGCTGCCTGAAGCGTCAGCACAAGCGCCGCCACACCGAGAATCAGTCGTTTCATGGTGTCCCCTTCATCTGGAGCCATCGGTAAAGTGGGCAAATTGGGTACGCTGGGTTGCCCTGACATGAGAGTAGCTATCCATTCAGAAAAAGCAAGGAAAAAATTCTCTTCCTTTTTCGTGTGTGTTGGATTTTACTTTGGCAAAAAAGATGCCAAAGTGACAACATGGATAATCTGGCGAAAATGCGCATGGTAGAAGGAGAGGACAGCGAAAACGAGCATTCCCCTGCCGAAGCACAGGCATTTGTTTGCCAATGGCGCACTTGCGTTTGCTTTAGTGCTAGCGGAAAAGACCCTCCCCCTTGTGAGGGAGAGGATTGGGGCGGCTAACTCTAGGCAGCGCGGCGGATGGGATTGGCCACGGGTTGTAGCACACGGTCGAGATAGCCGAAAAGCTCTTCGGCAAAGCGTGCGGCGTTGAAGCGCAGAGCTTGGCGCCGGGCCGCGGTCGGAGAAAAAAGGTCGCGGTTTTTCTCGAACTCGATCAGCGCCTCGGCCAAGACTGGGACAGTCTGCTCGGTAAACCATAACCCCGTGGGAGCGGCGTCGCGCCGGTCGAGAGGAATGACCGTTTCCGTAGCACCGCCGCGACCGAAAGCGATCACCGGAGCACCGCAGGCCTGGGCCTCGACCGGCACAATGCCGAAGTCTTCTTCGCCGGGAAAAAGCAGAGCACGACAGCGGCGCAGATGATCGCGGATGACGGCATCCGGCTGCCAGCCGAGGAAATGAATGGTCGGGCCGGCCAGGGCGCGGAGGCGTGCTTCGTCCTGCCCGTTGCCGATGAGGAGCAACGGCCGCCGCAGGGCGTTACATGCCTGAATAGCTAAATCGAGCCGTTTATAGGGAGCAAAAGCGGATACCACCAGGTAAAAATCTTCGCGCGGCAAGGCCACGGGGTGGTAGAAGTCGGTATCGACGGGGGGATAGATGATCGTGCTGTCGCGGCCATAGCATTCGACGATGCGGTGCTGTACGGTTTGGCTGATGGCGATAAAGTGGGTCACGTTCGCCGCGGTGCGGCGGTCCCAGTGGCGGAGCCAGTCGAAGAAGCGCTCCCGCAATCGGGCCGGGACGCTGCCGGCCCGCGCGCTGCCGAAGTACGCCTGTTGCATATGCCAGATGTAGCGCATGGGCGTGAAGCAGTAACAGACGTGCGGTGCCGGCTGGCGGGGCGGCCGGACGGCCTTGGCGACGCAATGGCTGAAGCTGACGATCAGATCACAGGGCGGCAGACGCCAGCTGGTGGCAGCTGCTGGCATCAGCGGCAACAAATAGCGATAATAGCGATGGCTTTCGGGTAAGAGATTGAGGAAACTGGTGCGCGGTCGCAGACGTTCGATGACCGGGCTGACACTGCCGCGGCGATGCAGCAGAGTAAAGAGATGGGCGTGCGGCCAACGGCGGCACACCACTTCCAGGCACTTCTCGCCACCGCGCATGCCGGTCAGCCAATCGTGAACCAGCACCACGCGCGGCCCTTGCGCTTCCATGCGTCGGTCCTCGCTGAGCAAGCGAGGCGTTGACACGCCCCGGTAGAAGTACCCGGAGCGTTGACACGCCCTGCTTGCCGTCCACGAATAGACCGAAAGGGACGCCTTCAAGTCAACAGCGCTTTTCGGTGGACGCCAATTGTTCACCCGCGAGTTGTGCAACTACCCGGCTCGCCGGAGGCATTTCGATGGCGGTCGTTCGCCCCTTATGGAAGTGGCGGAGAAGGCCAAACACCAACACCAGGACGGCAATGCCCAGGAGTATCAGTGACGTCGTCAGCACGATTTGCCCCCAGTCGCGTCCCGTTTCGTGTGGTTTCTTTCGCCGCGGTCCAGGAGGACGTTTTTTCACGGGGGCCGGCGCCGGCGGTGTTTTAACAGATTTATTGGATGCCTTTTGTTTCTCTTTCTCCTTTGCAAGCGTTTGCGGCGGCCCTTCAAGGATTTCTACTTCTTCTCCTTCAAGGATTTCTACTTCTTCTATTTCCTCCCCCGCGTCCGTGTCCCCGCGTTCGATGGCCTCAATCTGCTTCACAACCTCGCGGGCCGACTGCGGGCGCTTGTCGCGGTCCTTGGCCAGGAGGCGCATCACCAAATCGGAAAACGCGGGCGGCAAACGCGGGTCGATCTGATGAGGCGGCACAGGCGTTTTCGTGGCCAGTGCCATTAGCACCGCCATCGTATCCTTGCCGTCGAACGGCAGCCGGCCCGTACTGATGCGGTAGAGCACTGAGCCGAGGCTGAACAGATCGCAGCGACCATCGACTTCCTGGCTGTTGGCTTGTTCGGGGGCCATGTACGAGGGCGTGCCGATGACCGCGCCGGCCTGGGTGAAGTGGGCGTCGGCCCCGGTCCCGCGGGCCAGGCCGAAATCGACGATTTTAACACGTTTGCGATCTTCTTCCAGCCAAATATTGGCCGGTTTGATATCGCGATGCACCAACCCCTGAGCATGGGCAGCTGCCAGACCCTCGGCGATTTCGCGGCCGATGCGCAGCACTTCGGGCAACGGCAGCCGGCCGCCGCAGCGGCCCAGCCGCGCTTCCAGCGATTCGCCTTGCAGCAGCTTCATGGCCAGGAAGGGGACGCCGCGGTCTTCGCCGACATGATAAATGGTGACGATGTGCTCGTGATCGATGGTAGCAGCCAGCTGGGCCTCACGTAGAAAACGCCGGTGAAAATCGGCCTGCGCTGCCAAAGACGGTTTCATCACCTTGAGAGCCACCAGACGCTTAAGATGGATATCTTGCGCCTCGAAGACGATGCCCATCGCCCCGATCCCCAAGATCCTGCGGATGCGGTAGTTGCCGAGCCGACCCATCTCCTCCGGACTCTCCGGCGGTGCCAGGAAGGAGTACTCCGCTGGCGGCGCCAGTTTAAAATCGGCGGGGAGCGTTACTGTCTCATGCTCGGCCGCATTAGAAGGCGGCAAGGTTTGTTGCTTGGCACCGCTGCGCTTGGCAGAGCCGGAAGCGGAGGCTGCGCCGGCTGCAGGCGTTTGCACAACGCGGCTACAGCTGGGGCACGGCCGGGATTTGCCGGCCATGCTTTCCTTGGCCTGAAGGGACGCGCCGCAATGAGGACAAGAGAAGGCTATCATGACGCCATCGGGACCGGAACGAGGATCGGTTTAATCTTGCGGCGCTGCAAGGGGCGGCGACAACAGGACCTGTTCGCCATCTATCTTAGCATCTTAGCGAATCAATCGGTGAAAAAAACAGGGCTTAACGCGCTGGCAGCGTAAGGGGGGCGGCTCTGGCCGATGCCGCCGTTCGGACATACCTAAGGGGGTATCACCCCCTTGTCAGGAGTAATGCCATGAAACGCCTCGCTGCCTGTCTCACGCTGGCCCTGGCTGTCCTCACTACAAACATTCGCGCCGAAGAGGCACCGGGCAAGAAAAACGTCCTCTTCCTCGCTGTGGACGATCTCAACACTGCCCTGGGCTGCTATGGCCATCCGCTGGTCCAATCGCCGAACATCGACCGTCTGGCGGCGCGTGGGCTGCGCTTCGACCGCGCTTACTGCCAGTTTCCTCTGTGCAATCCCACGCGCGCTTCGTTGTTTACGGGGATGCGCCCCGATGCCACGCGGGTCCTCGACAATGGGACGAGTTTCCGTAAGTTCCATCCCGATGTCGTTACGCTGCCGCAACTGTTCCGCAACAACGGCTACTTCTCGGCCCGCGTCGGCAAGATCTATCATTACGGCGTGCCCGGCCAGATCGGCACCAACGGCCTGGACGATCCGCAATCGTGGGACAAACGCATCAATCCGCGCGGCATCGATAAAGACGAAGAAAACAAGCTGCGTATTCTGGCTCCCAGGCCAGCGAAGAACCTCGGGGCCACGCTCTGCTATCTCGCCGATGATAGCAAGGACGAAGAGCAGACCGATGGCCTCGCCGCCGCAGAAGCCATCAGGCTGCTCGAAGCCAACCGCGACAAACCGTTCTTTCTCGCTGTCGGCTTCTATCGTCCGCACGTGCCGTGGATTGCACCCAAAAAGTATTTTGATATGTACCCTCTGGACCGCATCAAGGTCCCCAAGATTGCCGCCCACGACCGCGAGTCGAAACCGCCGCTCGCGCTGACCGGCCAGAGTGATGCCAAGCGACCTAATTTCGGACTGAGCGAGCAAGAATGCCGGCAAGCCATCCGCGCTTACTACGCCGCCACTTCCTTCGTAGACGCGCAGATCGGCAAAGTCCTTGACGCTCTGGATCGTTGCCAGCTGACTGACAAAACCATTGTCGTCTTTTGGGGCGATCACGGCTGGCACCTGGGCGAACATGGCATGTGGCAGAAGATGAGCCTCTATGAAGAGTCGTTGCGTGTGCCACTGATTATCGCTGTACCGGGAATGAAATCGGCCGGCAAGAGCTGTCCGCGCCTGGTCGAATGCATCGACGTGTATCCGACCTTGGCCGAGCTGTGCGGCCTGAAAGCGCCGGCGAACGTGCAGGGTAGGAGTCTCTGCCCGCTCTTCGACGATCCGCAGCAAAAATGGAAGGCAGCCGCCTTCAGTCAGGTGACGCGCGGCAAACTCATGGGCCGCACCGTGCGCACCGAGCGCTGGCGCTACACCGAATGGGACGACGGCAAGCAAGGGATCGAATTGTACGATCACGAACACGATCCGCGTGAAGAAAGGAACCTCGCCGCCGATCCTGCCCGGACCGCGATCGTCAAATCGTTGCAAGGACTGCTCAAGCAGATGAAAGCCGCGCCGTGAACCTCGAAGCGAATGAATCGCCAAGATGCCAGGAACAGAAAGAGATAAAAGAGACAGAGAAAGAAGAATAATAGAGAAATCCTGCAGAACAATATATATTTTCTCTTTGTCTCTCGATCTTTCTTTCTTTTCTTGAACGTCTTGGCAGTTCGTTACGTAGTGCTTGTCAGGGTCAGCGACCAATCTTTCAGGGTGCCGCTGTAAGGTCCGTAGTTGCGAATGGCCAATCGCCAACTACCGCCGGTCTGGGTGCCTCTCAGTTGGCTCAATGGTGCCTCGGGCCGATACGTCCCGGAAAACGGCCCCTTGCCAACGCCGATGGGAGTGCTGGCCTGGTCGGAGAACACGGTGTTACTGAGGTTGGCCCTCCAGCCGCCGCGTTGGTAATCCAGGGCGATCGTCCTGCCGGTGGGCGAAATCAGATAGATACACAGGTACTGATCGTAAGGATAAGCGATGTTCAGACGCACCGTGACATTGTCGATGGTGGCGCCGGCTGGCACCCTGATCGTAGACACGGTCGAGGATTTCGGCTTAATAGACTCGGCCGTGCTGTTGGTGTAGGTCTTTGTTGTGGTGGTTCTCGGGGCGGTTGCGACGACGGCGGTTTTGACGGCGGGCGTGATCGTCAGTGACCAATTTTTCAAGGTGCCTGTGTAGATTCCATAGTTGCGGATGGCCAGGCGCCAGGCACCGCCGGCCTGAGTGCCGCTCAATTGGCTCAACGACGCCTCGGGCCGATAGGCCCCCGAAAATGGCGCCTTGCCGACGCCGATGGGGGTGCTGGCCCTTTGCTCGAACACCGTGTTTGTCAGGTTGGCCCCCCAACCGCCGCGTTGGTGGTCCAGGGCAATCGTCTTGCCGGTGGGCGAAATCAAATAAATGTACAGATCTTTATCAGCGGGATAGTTGACGTTCAGATGCACCGTGACATTGCCGATGGTGGCGCCGGCTGGCACCCTGATCGTAGACACGGTCAAAGATTTCGGCTTGATGGACTCGGCCGTGTTGTTGGTGTAGGTCTTCGGAGCGATGCTACTGGTGCTGGGCGATGTTGTCTGCGTGGACGAGCCAGAGCCAACGGCGGCAGCGAGATTGAGGAGGCCGCCCGTTTTGACCTTGCCGTGCAGGCTCGGCAATTTCTGGGTGGTGTTGAGCACCTGATTGATGACTTGCGTGTAGCTCCAGGTGGGATGCTCGCCCCAGACCAGAGCCAAGGCCCCGGCAACTTCCGGCGCGGCCATCGACGTGCCGCTCATGGCACCGTACCTGTTGTGAGGCAGGGTGCTGAGGATATTGACGCCGGGAGCGGCCAGGGCGACGCTGTTCGGGCCGTAGTTGGAGAACGGGGCCAGCTGATCGGTGTTGGTGGTGGCAGCCACGGCCACGACGCTGTTGAGCTTGGTGCTGAGGCTGGCTGGGTAGTCGGGCCTGGTGTCGTTGTTGGCGCCTTCGTTACCGGCTGCCGTCACCGAGATGACACCGTGCCTTTGGGCGTTGAGGAAAGCATCGTACAGGGCCGTGCTGTAGGGAGCGCCCTCCCAGCTGTTGTTGGTGATCTTGGCCCCGTGCGCCACCGCGTAATTGAGTGCCTCAATGAAATCGCTGACGCTGCCGTAGCCATTGGCGCCGATGAATTTCACCGGCATGATCTGCACATGCCAATCGACGCCGGCCACGCCGATGCCGTTGTTGCCATCCGCCCCCAGAATGCCAGCCACGTTGGTGCCGTGGCCATTGTCGTCCATGGGGTTGTTGTTGTTGCTGACGTAGTTCCAGCCGAACAGGTCATTGGTCTTGCCCGGTTGCTCCCAACCGCCCTGGTTGGTGTAGCGCAGCAGATCACCGGCATCGATGCGGCCGTCACCGTTGTTGTCCCAGACTAGCCCTTTGTTTACCGGATTATTGAGGTCGGCAAATGTTATTCTGCCTGGCTGCGCTGTCTTGATCTCCCATTTGTAGACGATCTTATTGTAGCCGCTGGTCGGACTGGACTTGGTATACCAGTAGTTGGGGATGTCGGCCTGGTTGATCCAGATGTTGTCGGCCAGGTCGGCGTCATTGTAATCGACACCGGTATCCAGGACGGCGACGACGATATTGGGGTTGCCAGTGGTGACGTTCCAGGCCTGTTCGGCGTGGATGTCGTCGCCTGCTTTGCCGCCGTTCTGTCCGGTGTTGTGCAAGGCCCACTG
>JAJPHU010000198.1 GCA_021325115.1 Planctomycetota bacterium
CAGGTTTCGACGGCGCGGGGCGGATTCAGCACGGCCAGACCACGTACCTGCGCTCGATGCAGCAGATCCATGCGGAAAACGACCTGTTCCAGTGAACCCGGGGGCATGGTGCGGACCAGGACCGCATCAAATCCGGCCAGCGCCTCCGTTCCGTGAGCCACAGCGGCGGACAAACGGCGAAAATCGACGGCGATGGCTTCGTGGCCTTGCTGCGCCGCGGCGCGCTGCAAATCGCGAACGTGCCAACCATCACCGGCGGAGAGGAGGGCTATGCGCATTTCGGTTTTTCGGTTTTCGGTTCTCGGTTTTTAGTGCTACATGAGAGGGGGCTGAAGACTGAAAACCGAAAACGGGTTAAATCACGTAATGCCAGGTCTCCTCGCTGGGGACCGCATCGCGGGTAGCAGCAGGGACACAACCAGGGAGGTAGAAAGCTTCGAGCGTCGGCCGCAAGGGCCGATTCATCCACAGGGGCCGGCGCAGACCGCCGGGATTGGCACGACGGACCTTGGCAAGCCAGCGCTGATACACCTGATGCGCCTTCTCCGTATCCACGAAGACATCGCCATAGCGGTCCTCCGGTCCTGCTTTGCAGATAGTCACTTTCTGATGCCAGCAGTGCATGCCGCTGATCGGATCGGGCTGCACCGGAAAGGTAAGGTTCTGTGGCACCCCACCCTCGCGCCACCAGATGCGTGACGAATCCGGGTCGGCACTGGCAAACGGGGCCGGCCCCTCGACCTGGCGGACAAGCCACTTGCCCGCCTGAGGCTGAGAGATAGCCACGACGTTGGCGCTGTAGCGGTTGCCAGGCATGTCCTGCGGCCGGCGCCAACGGCCCAGATGATGCGAGCAGGCGGCTACTCCCGGACGAATCCCCTCGGTCAGCCAAACACGATCGATGAAATAGCCGATCTCTGTTTGCACTTTTACCAGGTCGCCGTCCACCAGTCCCAACCGGGCGCCGTCGTGGGGATGCAGCCACAGCGGATTGCAGTGCGCGATCTCGTTGAGCCATTTGGCCGCCCCGCTGCGGGTGTGAACAAGCGTTGGCAACCGAAAAGTCGGCAATAAACAGAATTCGCCCGCTTCGGGATTCAGCGTGTGCCAATCGACGTGGCTGGGGATGTAACCGGGGATCGCGTATTCTGGCCAGCCCCAATCCACAAGCGTCTGAGAAAACAACTCCAGTTTCCGGGAAGGCGTTGGGAAGCCCTCCACCGCCGCGCCATCGATCTCGATGCCGATGGCTCTGCCCCCCTTAATCACGACCTTGCTGTCCGGGTCCACTTCGGCGCCTTCGCGCTCACTGTTTGAAAGCGTCCTTTCATGACAACGGTAGACAGACTTTTTCACCTGGAACGCGCCATAGCGGCGCATGTATTCCAGCGGATCGAGACCCTTGGCTTGGGCTGCTTCCGGAAGCCCCGGTACGCGCTCGAAGATAAATCGGTAGTATTCGTCGATGGTGATCTTTTGGCCGGGACGATACGGACTCTCGAAATGCTTGCGGATGCCCAACTCGCCTGTGGGATCCACTTGCCAGGAAAGCTCGATCCAGAACTCGTCCTCTTCCCAAACTCGGCCGGGATTGGCTTGATAGGTGAATTGCACCGGCCGACCGTCGCGCTCACGAGCCACCCGGTAGACCGGCTGGCGGAAAGCGATCCACATGCCGCTATGCGTCTCGTAGCTGTTCAGATCGTGTCGCTCCGGCGCATGGCCCATCGGCAACACGAGGTCAGCCCAGTAGGCAGTCTCGTTCCAGATGGGCGTTAGCGCGACGTGCAGACCAACCTTCGTCTCGTCGCGCAGCATCTCTACCCAGCTAAATCCATCCGGATAAGTCCACACCGGATTGAACACGCGTGTGAAATACACATCCAGCTTGCCGCGTCCCTCCTTCAGAAAATGCGGCAGCAAGTAGCTCAGTTCGTAGTGGGCGAGGGGGTACTCCCGCGGGAAGTGCAGTTCGTTCCAGACATTCTGAGCGGGCGGCTGGTCGAAGAATTGCGGACGGAATTTACTCCAGGCGCTGGGATTGGTCCCGCCCTCGGTGCCCACGGCGCCCACGAGGACGCTGAGCAGATACAAGGTGCGGGCCACTTCCCAGCCGCCGAGATGCCCGCTGGCCGGCCCGCGCCAGTTGTGGGCGGCAAAGCGATGCCCCGCCCGCGCGATCCGCCGAGCAACCTCAATGAGCATAGCAGCCGGGATGCCGCACTCGGCCTGGGCGTATTCGGGAGTGAAACGGGCATAGTCGGCCTTGAGACAGGCGATGAAGCTCTCGAAGGTTTGCGGCTCTGTGGGATAGGCGTACTGCAAATAGGCCGCCCAGTTGACCCAGCGGCGCAGGAAATCCGCATCGTACAGCTCTTCTTCCAGGATCACTCGCGCCATCGCCAGCAAGGCCGCGGCTTCGGTGCCGGGACGCGTGGGAAGCCAATAATCCGCCATCGACGCTGTGTTCGAGAGTCGGGAATCCATAACGGCTAGCTTGGCCCCGCTCAACTTGCCCTCGATGATGCGCTGGGCATGGGGGTTGAAATAGTGGCCCGATTCGAGATGGGCGGAGATGAGTAAGATAAACTCAGCGTTGGCATGGTCCGGGCTGGGCCGGTCATACGCCTGCCAGATGGCGTAGCCGAAACGCGCCCCGGATGAGCAGATGTTGGTATGGCTGTTATGGCCGTCAACGCCCCAGGCCTGAAGCACGCGCTCGACGTAGCCTTCATTGCCCGGTCGGCCGACGTGATAGACCACTTCATTGCGACGGCCTTCTTGGAGTGCCCGGCGGATACGGCCGGCGATGAGGGCCAACGCCTCCGGCCAATCGATCGGCTCCCATTTCCCTTCGCCGCGTGGGCCAACGCGCCGCAGCGGCTGAAGGATGCGGTCGGGATCGTTAATCTGATTGATCGTCGCCGGACCTTTGGCACAGAGCCGGCCCCGACTGCCTGGATGCAGGGGATTGCCCTCGAATTTGCGGATTACATTTGTCTCTTTATCTACATAAGCAAGCAAGCCGCAGGCCGATTCGCAGTTGAAGCAGGTCGTGGGAATCAACCGATAGTGCCGCTCCACATGTCGGTTCGGCCAGCCCCGCGGCTCAATCTCTACCCAGTCATCCCACTGTTCCGGCGGCGGCGCGCTGGCGAGCGTGCCGGGAGCATGACTCTCCGGCTGGGGCGGTGCCTCCGGAAGTAGTCCCAGCCGCACCGCCCATTGTTCGATCCAACTGATGTAATTGGCCATGATAGTTTCTTCCTCAACTCAACGGCACCTGTTGCGGCGCCTGCACCCACAGCCATTCGATTATCAGCAATCCCCCCAGCGCCAATACGCCGGCCAACACCGCAGCCGCACCGGAGCCTGTCGCCAACAAGAGCAATGGCAACAGATGGCCCGCTCCGATTCCGCCGCCCCAAAACCAACGGCCCTTCGGCCGGCCGATGATCCAATGCAAGGCCAGGTGAGCATCCGTAGTTGGCGGCGTGGTCAACAGCTCGGCGAGAAGCGCAACCAGACTGAAAACCAGCGTACCTGCAAGAACCAGCCAGGGAAGGCGACTCCCCCCAACCCCGGAGACAACGTCAAGGAGCAGCCACACAGCGCTGCCGGCAAGCAGGGCATGAGCGAGTAAATGGATCGCCAAAAGGGGGTTTTGCCAGAAATCGCGTCCTTTGGCCTGCGCGAACAGGAAGGCCGTATAGACAGCGGAGCAGAGCGCCAGGACCGCGCCCGGCCAGAGCAACACTGCGGCAAGCGTCGTGGCGCCGGCCAACTGGGCAATGAGCCAAAAAGAGAGAACAGCCCCGTAGCCGGTCAGCAGATAGGCGCCACGCACCAGCCACGAACGCCATTGCGGCCGCAGCAGCACACTCAAAAAGCGTCGCGGTTGCTTCAGATCAGCCACCAGAAGCCCGGCCGTCAGGCCAAGGAACACCAGGGCCAAGACGCCCAATGCCAGCGCCAGCCCCGTACCCAGCGATGCGCCTGTCAAGAGCGGCGCAGTGGCCACGGCTATAAAAGATCCTGTAGCGATCGATTTTGTCCAGGTATACGCAGCCACTTCCCAGCCCCAGGCCGGCGCCCGAGGACGCACATCGTAGACACGCCGAGCCTCGGCGGGGGGAGTATAAGCCCCCTGAGGCAAAGGCGGCGCAGCCAGCGGCAGCGCCAGACGCGGCGGCGAGACCGCTGTACCGCCGTTGGAGGAAGGACCGCCGCCGGGCTCGACGGTCTGCCCATCCGTGCCAACATAGGCGCCACGGCTCCACATCATCCGCCCATGAGCTGCGGTCTGTGCCGGCACCAAAGCAGCTGCCTCGCCTTCCAGGTAAAACAGTTTGGGACGCGTCCCTTTTTCAGGTTTCCGCACCTGGGTCGGATGCCGATCCAGCAAGCGCGCGATCTCACTCGTCGGATCGTCAAGATCGCCGGCCACGATAGCCTGTTCGGGGCAAACAACCACGCAGCTTGGCTGCAATCCCTGGTCCAGCCGGTGTGCACAAAAATTGCACTTGGCGGCTGTTTGGCTGTCCGGGTCGATGTACAAGGCATCGTAAGGACACGCTTGCAAACATGACTTGCAGCCGATGCAGCGATCCGAATTGAAATCGACCACGCCATCATCTCGCCGATAGAGCGCGGTAACGGGACAGATGGTGACGCAGGGCGCCCAATCGCAGTGATTGCAGCGCATCACGGTGAAGTAGCGCCGATTGTGGGGGAATGTCCCTTTCTCGATATACTTCACCCAGGTCCGATCGACACCGATGGGCACTTGATGCTCACTCTTACACGCTACCGTACAGGCATGACAGCCGATGCACTTACGATTATCGATCAAGAACCCGAAGGTCGGCATGGAGAAGACGTCCTTTCTGCGGAACCTGTGTACTTTCTTTGTATAGTCCTCCGCCCGGCTGCCGGGGAGAGGGACACCTCAACGGGAGCAGCGCCCGCAGACAAGCCGGGGAGTGAAGAATGCCCGTATGTGTGCGGGGGCAGATTGTATCACCGATGATTCGGCTGCTGTTTACGGTCTGCTCACTCTTGTGTATCTGAACTGCCCATTCGGAACGTGATTCCTTTGGCGGAGTCAATTCCCTTCGCTTTCCGCCCAGCGCAGCCATAGCGCCGCCTGGGCATCGCTGGGCATGCGCCAGTCGCCGCGTGGCGACAGGCTAATGGTACCGACTTTGGGTCCGTCCGGCACGCACGAGCGCTTGAACTGACTGGCGAAGAAACGGCGAATAAATTCCTTGAGCCAGCCCCGAAGTTCCCTTGTGCTGTAGCTGCGCTGGAATGGAGCGCGCTCGGCGAGGAAGAGGATTTTTTCTGGCGGCGCGCCGTAGCGGAGGAAGTGGAACAAGAAGAAATCGAGCACTTCATAGGGGCCGATCGTAACTTCGGTTGCCTGGGCCGGTTGGCCGTCGGCACCGACCGGCAGCAACTCCGGCGAAATGAGCGTATCGACTATGTCCAGAAGTGTGCGCCGGACCTCGCCCTCGAACTCGTTACGCGCCGCCCACTCGACCAGAAACTTCACCAGCGTCTTGGGAATACTGCAATTAGGGTTATACATACTCATGTGATCGCCATTATAGGTAGACCAGCCCAGAGCCGCCTCGGACACGTCGCCGGTACCGATGACAAAGCCGCTGTTCATCAGCAGGCTGGTCCGCATCCGCGCCTGCACATTCTCGAAGACGAGATCGTGCCGTTTTTCCGGCGGCAGACGGTACAGGCGCTCGGTCAATTCCTCGACGCCCAGGCCGGTCAGATCAATGCCGAACGGGCGATGGCCCAGAGCGCGCATCTCCTCCAGGCACAGTGGGCGAATATCGACTTCGCGGGCCGTGACGCCAAGTTGGCGCATGAGGGCGCGAGCGTTATCCCGCGTGCGGTTGCTGGTGCCGAAGCCCGGCAGTGTGAAAGCCTGAATGCGCTGCCGCGACGCGCCCAGTGTGTCCATGGTCTTGCAGGCTACCAACAGTGCCAGCGTCGAATCGAGCCCGCCGGAGACGCCGATGGCCACCGGCGGAACGCCGAGATACTCCAGACGCTTGGCCAGACCGGCGACCTGGATGTGGAAGATTTCCTCGCAGCGGTCACGCAACTGCTCCTGTCCCTGCGGCACAAACGGATGCGCCTCGATTGGCCGGCGCAGGTCGGGAAGAACAGGTTGCTCTCCCAGAGTGAATGTTGAGCGTGCGCCCCTCCTGCCTTGGGAGAGGAAAGAGGGAGTCGGATACAAGTGCACGTCGAGGAAACTATTGGTGCGCTGGCGATCGATGCGGAGGCGCTCGAGATCCACATCGGCGACGAGCAAGGCATCTTCGCGGAGAAAACGGCGTGATTCGGCCAACAGGATGCCGTTCTCGGCGATGAGACAGTGACCGCCGTAGACGATATCGGTAGTCGATTCGCCGATGCCGCAAGACGTGTAGATATAGGCGGCCATGCAGCGGCCCGATTGGCTGAGGACAAGCTGACGACGATATGTCGCTTTGCCGATGGTCTCGTTGCTGGCCGACAGATTGACGAGCACGGTAGCGCCGGCCAGCGCCTGCATCGAGCTGGGCGGTACCGGCACCCACAGGTCCTCGCAGATTTCGACACCGACGATTAGCCCTTCGCAATCCTCGGCTGCAAACAGCCGGTCCGTACCGAAAGGAACTGTCTGTCCCGCGATGACGAGCTCGCGGCAGTTTGCCTTGATGGCCGGGGCGAACCAGCGAACCTCATAAAACTCCTTGTAATTAGGTAAAAACGACTTGGGTACGATGCCGAGCAGCTTCCCCCGATGCAGGACCGCAGCACAGTTGAACAGCATATCCTCGACGGCGAGCGGCAAGCCGACGACGGCCAAACCGGAGAAGACGGCGGCGCTGTCTTTGGCGAGTTGCTCCAGGGCCAGGGCGGCGCCGCGTTGCAGGAGAGGCTGATGAAATAGATCGGCACAGGTGTAGCCGGTGATCGCCAACTCTGGGAAGACGATGACGTTGACATGTTCGCTCTCGGCCCTGCGCAAAAGGGCGAGAATGTGCTCGACGTTGAAAGCACAGTCGGCGACGCGCACCAACGGCGTGGCCGCAGCGACGCGCAGAAAACCGAAGGGATTCATGAACCGCCTCGTCAGGTTACGTGCTTTACCCCTCATAGAACGCAGATGCAGCGGATTTTCGCGCATGGAAGCCACGTAAAATCCGCTGCATCTGCGTTATCCGTGTTGTTATTATTTATAATAGAGAGTGTCTGCATGGCCGAATGAAGAGTTCTTCCCTGGAGAGCAGTCATGGCCACCGATCTGGGCCGCGTCAAGTCCACAGCGGCGAACAAGTACGATGCCCTTGTGGCCGCACAGCTCAAGCAAGCCGAAACCCGCATTCGCATGCTCGATCTGACCGCCGGCTTGCTCGGCTTCGCTGCCCTGAGCATGGCCTACATCGTAGGCATGGTTTTGTGTGACAGCAAATTCTTGCTCTCTTCCCACACCCGTCAGCTGGCGCTGTATGTCTTTCTGGCCGGCTCTGCTGTCTATCTGTTCTTCGCTGTCTTTCGCCCGCTGTGGCTGCGTGTCAATCCCTACTACGCGGCCCGGCAGGTTGAGCAACAGCTGCCGCACGCCAAAAACAGCATCGTCAACTGGGTTGATCTGCACGAGCAGCCGTTGCCGCCCGCCATCCATGGTGCGCTCAGCCAACGCGCTGCCAAAGATTTGTCGCGTATCAATCTCGACCAGGCCATCAGCGGCCGCCGCACCGCCTGGATGGGCGGACTCGCCGGTTTGTTCACCCTCGCTTTCCTCGCCTCGTATTTTCTGCTCGGTCCTGCGCCGTTCCTGTCGTTGCTTAAACGGACGTTCAACCCGTTCGAGACAGTCGACATCTCGACCCGAACGCGACTGACACTGCTCAGACCAGAGGACGGCAACGCTACTGTCACGGTTGGCCACGGCGTCAACTTTGCTGTCGATGTCAGCGGCAAAGTGCCCGATCCCAAGGCAACGGATGCGGTAAAGCTGCTGTATCGCTATGAAGAAGGCGACCCTTGGCTGGAGCGTCGGCTAGTCCAGGAGCCGAGCGGCGAATGGACCACGTCGCTGTCGGCTCTCGAAGTGAGGAACGGCTTTTGGTACCAGATCACCGGCGGCGACGCCGCGACCAAGGAATATCGCATCGGCGTCCGCGCTGCTCCGGCCATTCTCGATTTCTTGGCGACGTATCATTTCCGTCCCTATGTTGCTCGCCTCGATGAGGTCCGCCGCGAGCGAGCGTTGAAGGCGTTGCGTGGCACAGAAGTGCTTTTGCGCGTGCGTACCAATCGCATTCTGCGCGAAGGCCGGCTGGAATTCGAGCGCAACCGACGCGAGGGGGATATCGCTCCTCCGGTTGCTTTGGTGCGCGGCGAGGTAGACACTCAGGAACCGCATACGCTCCTGATACGATTCATCATCAATGAAGATGGCAAATATCGCTTGTATTTCACTTCGACGGACAGCGAAGTGTACAGCGACCCCCTTGCTTATCCCGTGATAGGGATTCCGGATCAACCGCCGACGGTCGAACTGACCAGGCCGGGCCAGGACCTTCATTTGCCGGCTGATGCGCTTGTGCATCTGGAGGGCAAGGCTAGCGACGATATCGGCGTCCAAAGTTTGGTCTTGCGGATGCGCGTAATTGGCGGCGACAAGCTACGCGGACAGCCCTATCGCTCTGACGAACAACTGCGTTTGGCCGATGGCGGTTACCCGCGCGCGGTAGAATATAAGGATTTCGTCGATCTGTCTCGTGTTCAAAACGAGGACGGCCGGCAGGTTTCACTGCGCGGCGGCATGGAGCTGGAATACTGGCTGGAAGCAAGCGATGCCTGCGATTATCCGCATTCCCATGTCGCCGAGAGCAAGCACTATCGCATCTTTCTGATTAATCCAGAGAAAAACGATCCTAAAAAGATCCAGGAGAAAGAACAAGCCGAGAAAGAGAAAAAACAGCACGAACAGAAGCAGGATCAAAAGCTGCAACAAGAAAATCACGAACGCCAACAACAGCGACAGGAACAGCAGGCCCGCAACAAGGAAGAAGAGAACAAGAACAAGGATGCAGACCAGGGCGCCGCCGGTGAAAAGCCTCAGCCCCCAGAGGGCCAACAAGCGAATAACTCCGAAAGCAAGGGAAAGAGCGGGCAACAAGAGAGCAAAGACGGTCCGAGTGCCCCGAACAACAGCGAACAAAAGAACGAGCTATCGACGGAAGACCAGAAGATTGAGGAACAGATCAAGAAAGCCCTGGAACGCAAGCAGGCAGCCGAGAATGGCAAGGGTGAAGCCAAGCCGGACAAGAGTAACTCCAGCGAAGGCAAAGGAGAACCGTCGAACAAGGCCAATGGCAGCGATGAGGCGGGCGATAAGTCCAAAGACGCGGATAAGGAATCAGGACGACAGAACGCCAAGCAAACCGGCGCGAGCAATGAGAAGGGCCAGCCGCAAGCCGGCAGTGGTTCTTCGCAGAATAATGACAAAAACGATAAAAGTGATCAGAAAAGTGATCTAAGAACCCAGGCTGCCAAAGCAGACAAGGGGAAGTCGGAAGTCAGGTCCCCGTCCGAAGACAGCAAGTCAGGCACGGATTCACAAACGAGCAAGGAAGCTGGGCAGGATAAGAAAAAATCTATGGGTCCGAGTCCGGATTCTGCCACGGATGTCAGCAAACCTGACGATGGTAAAGAACAGCAGACCAAGGGCACGGACGGCCACAAAGACGACAACAAGGCCGAGCAAAGGCAAGGCCATTCAGCATCCAAGGACGAACCATCGAGCCGGAGCCAAGTCAAGCCGGATGCCGGCCAGAGTAAAAACGAGAAGCTAGACAAGGGAAAAGAGACGGGCAAACCAGATGCCAGCGATTCGGCCCGTAAGGCCACAGTCAAGGATATTGAGGACCTGGATAGTCCATTGAAGAGCAAAGATGCCCACGAACGTGCAAAAGCGAAGCAACAGCTGCAACGCATTGCCGAAGAAGCCACCGATCCCGACGTACGCAAGAAAGCCAGTGAAACCCTGGAAAAAGCAGGCAAGCCAGACGGTGCCTCCGCAGGCAAAATGCCGAAAAATGATAGAGACTCCGCTGGCAAATCCAGTGCGGAACGCAAAGAAGGCGAGCAGAGCGATGGCCCAAAAGGCACCGACTCTTCTGGCGATATGAAAGATAGTAAAAATACGAATAGCGGTCAAAAGGACGGACAGGACAACAAAGGCCGCCGTGGTTCATCCTCCGACGAAGGACGGCAAGAACCACAAACTTCTTCAGACGGCACACCCGGAGGTGGCGGTGACCGGCGCAGCGGCAAGGGTGGCCCCGATACGCTGCCGTCTCCCCCCAAGCAACCGGATAAACCGCGCGATCATCGTGCTGCCCTGATGCAGCTGGAAGAGTTCGCCAAAAGAGTGAACAAAGATATCCTCAAGGATGCCGGTGTCTCGGAAGAAGCATGGAAGCGATACCTCGAAGCCAAACGCAAGCTGCTGACCCCGTCCGAAAAACTGCGTCCGGAAAGGCCCAGCGCCCCCCAGCAGGCTCATCAGCTGCCAAGCATGGGAGGCCGAACGATCCAATCTGCTGCCTCCGGACAGGACGATGCCCACGGTCCCGACCGCGGCCAACCGCCGCCGGGATACCGCGACGCCTTCCGCGAATTCACCCGGCAGATGTCGAAGAACAAATAAGAATTTCATCCCGGAAAACACGGATAACATTGATAAAAGATCCAAGGAACCGCCAAGGCGCCAAGACAGGGAAAGAACAAGAGAAAAAAGTTCTAAACGGCTGCGTTTGAGGGGTCCTCTGGTTTTTTCCTCACTTTCTTCTCTTGGCACCTTGGCGGTTTCTCTGATTTTTATCCGTGTTTTCCGGGGTGCAATTCCTTGGTGGTCCTTATGACGTTTCCCAAGCGTTATCTGGTTCGTTTCGGTCCCAAGCAGACGCCGCACGTATTCACCGATCTTCTGGTGATCGGCGTTGGCATCGCCGGAGTGCGGGCGGCGCTGGCCGCGCCGCCGGAGTTGCGCACCTTGGTCATCACCAAAGACCGCCTGCAACAGAGCAACAGCAGCTACGCCCAGGGCGGCATCGCCGCTGTCCGCTCGCCGGAAGATCGCTTTGAAGACCACATCGAGGACACTTTGACAGCCGGTGCCGGGTTGTGCGACCGTGCCGTCGTCGAGATGGTGGTGCGCGAGGCACCGCGTCAGATTGATGATCTCATTGCCTTCGGCGCGCGTTTCGATGCAGAAGCCGGCATTGAAGGCGGACATAGCTATCACCGCATCGTCCATGCTCTCGGCGACGCCACCGGCTTCGAGGTCATGCGCGCCCTTATTGAGCGGGCCAGGAAGGCGCCCAATATCACCTTATGGGATCGCACATTTACCATTGATCTGTTGACGCACGAGGGCAAGTGCGTCGGAGCGCTGGTGCATCGCAAGCAGCACGGCAAGCTCTTGATCTGGGCCAAGCAAACTATCCTCGCCTCTGGCGGCGCCGGCATGGTCTACCGCGAGACCACCAATCCGCCTGTGGCCACTGGCGACGGCATGGCCGCCGCCTATCGTGCCGGCGCCGAGCTGCGCGACATGGAATTCATGCAGTTCCATCCAACGGTTTTGTACGTCGCTGGCTCCAGCCGTTACCTCATCAGCGAGGCGGTGCGCGGCGCCGGCGCCTATTTGCGTGACAAGGACGGCGTTCGCTTCATGCTTGATGAAGACCCTCGCGCCGAACTGGCCACGCGCGATGTGGTGGCCCAGGCCATCGTTCGCCGTATGCAAATCACGCAGCATCCCAATGTCTATCTCGATCTGTCGCACCTTGATCCGGTCAAGGTCCGCGAGCATTTTCCCGGCATCGCCAAGGTATGTGCCGAGTTCGGACTGGACATCACGCGCGATCTCATCCCGGTTCGGCCCGGCGCGCATTACATGATCGGCGGCGTCCGCGTCGATCTGCACGGCCGCACGACGCTACCGGGTCTGTGGGCGGCCGGCGAGGTCACATCCAGCGGCCTGCATGGCGCCAATCGTCTCGCCTCCAACAGTCTGCTGGAAGGGCTGGTTTACGGTACGGCGTGTGGTCGTGGGGCCGGCGAGGCTGCGGCAGCCCTGCCGGATACGTTCGCCGTACCGCCGGTGCAGGCCGTATTCCAACCGGAGACCGCTGGCCCCGCGCTCGATATCGCCGACTTGACCAACTCGCTGCGCAGTTTGATGGTCCGCCATATGGGCATCACGCGCCATCGTGAGGGATTACTGGAAGCGGAGAGCAGCGTAGCCTTCTGGTGCCGTTATGCTCTCCGCCGCGAGTTCACCACACGGGCCGGCTGGGAATTGCAGAACCTGCTCACCATTGCCCGGCTGATGATCTGGTCCGCCCTGGAACGCACCGAATCACGCGGCGTTCACTACCGCTCCGATTATCCTCGCCGTGATGATGAACGCTGGCAGCGCCATCTGATCTGTCCATCCCATCTTGCAGAGAACGCCGGCCAATCGTGTTGACGCTACTTCAGAAAAAAGGATAGACTGTTGCCTGTCTCCAATAAAATAACTAGCAGGCAACGGGATGTGCAGCCGCGAATCACATACAATCTCGATGCTGATATATTAGACGGGCCTGTACTCCTGTAACTGTGCGTATTTCAGATGGCGGTTGTTCCGGCATGGTGATGCTCCTCTAAAATGAACGCAGAGGCATTTTTGATTTCGCCCTGGCATTTGACCTGAGCCGGCATCATGGATCATGAACAGCATCTCTCGCGTTCGCAGGGACATGGCCTTCCTCTTTCCCTCGTATCCCGCCCCGGAATCGTCGATCCCGTGTGTGGCATGACGGTGGACCCAACTTCGGCGCCTGCCTCGGTCGAGTATGAGGGGAAGAAATACTACTTTTGTTGCCCCCATTGTGCGCAAAAGTTCCAGGCCGAGCCGGACCGCTATCTTCGGAGCGAGGGGAGTTCGTCCCCTGAGTCAGGTTCCAGGGAGCGAACGCCCCCCGCTCCGATCGCTCCCGCCGGAGCCAAAATCGAGTACATCTGCCCAATGGATCCGGAGATTGTCCGCGATCATCCGGGCAGCTGTCCCAAGTGCGGCATGGCTCTGGAGCCGCGTGTCGCTGCCCCTGAGGAAGGGCCGAACCCCGAATGGAGCGACATGCGGCGGCGCTTCTGGATCGGCGCCGTCTTGACTGTGCCGTTGCTTGTCTTGCATATGGTGCCTCATGATCGTCTCGCAAATGCGCTCGCCTTTGGCTCGTGGCTAAACATAGGTTGGCTGCAATTACTGTTGGCCACGCCGGTCGTGTTCTGGTGCGGCGGGCCGTTCTGGGTGCGTGCTGCCCTGTCGGTGGTGCGTCTGAATCCCAATATGTTTACGCTTATCATCCTGGGCGTTGCGGCGGCCTATGGATACAGTATCGCGGCGTTGGTGTCACCGGAGGTGTTCGGCGCAGGACTGTATTTTGAGACAGCAGCGGCAATTACCGTACTCGTGCTGCTTGGTCAAATGCTGGAATTGCGGGCGCGCGGCGAGACCACGCGCGCCATCCGCCGGCTGCTCGGCCTGACGCCGAAGACAGCCCGGCTGGTTCGCCCAGATGGCCGTGAGGATGATGTGCCGCTCGAACGAGTACAGGTCGGTGACATTCTGCGTGTCCGGCCCGGTGAGAAAGTGCCGGTAGACGGCGAAGTCGTCGAGGGCCACAGCGCCGTCGATGAATCGATGCTTACCGGCGAGCCGCTGCCGGTTGAGAAAGCGCCGGGTAGCCAGGTCACTGGCGGCACCCTCAATAGCACCGGTACTCTGCTGATACGGGCCGAGCGCATTGGTGCCGATACGTTGTTGGCTCACATCGTCCGCATGGTCAGCGAAGCGCAGCGCAGCCGAGCGCCGGTGCAACGGCTTGTCGATCAAGTGGCGCGCTATTTCGTGCCGGCCGTCCTCGCTGTCGCTCTTTTGACGTTCTTCTTTTGGTGGCGTTTCGATCCCCACGCGCTGACGCTTGCTGTCAAAAATGCAGTGGCGGTGCTGGTCATCGCCTGTCCGTGTGCTCTGGGGCTGGCAACGCCGATGGCGATTTTGGTCGGCACCGGCCGCGGCGCCGAGTCCGGCGTTTTGATCCGCAATGTCGAGGCGCTGGAAGTGCTGCACCGGGCCGATATGCTGGTGGTGGACAAAACCGGCACGCTGACCGAAGGCAAGCCACACCTTGCTGTCGTCGAGCCGGCAGCCGGTTTTGAGGAGCGGGAGCTGCTGCGTCTGGCAGCTAGCCTGGAGCGCGGCAGCGAACATCCGTTGGCATCGGCGGTAGTTGCCGGAGCGACCGAGCGCGGTATCGAGCTTTCGCGCAACGAGGCTTTTCAATCGTTTACCGGACGCGGTGTAATGGGCCGCGTCGAGGGGCGAACCGTCCTGCTCGGTAATGCGGAATTCTTGATCGAGCACAGTATCCCTGTCGAATCGCTGGCTACTCGTGCCGAGGCGTTGCGACAGGAAGGACATACTGTGCTGTTCGTTGCCGTCGAAGGCCAACTCGCCGGTCTGCTCAGCGTCGCCGATCCGATCCGCGCTTCTACCCCCGAGGCCATCCAACTGCTGCACGCCGACGGCTTGCGTCTGCTGATGCTGACAGGCGACAACCGCACGACCGCCGAGTCCGTCGCGCGGCGGCTGGGCATCGATGAAGTAATTGCCGAAGTGCTGCCGGCACGAAAGAGCGAAGTCGTGGCTCAGTTACAAGAACAGGGCCACATCGTCGCCATGGCCGGCGACGGCATCAACGATGCTCCGGCCCTGGCCCGCGCTGACATCGGTATTGCGATGGGCACCGGCACCGACGTGGCGATGGAGAGCGCCGGCGTCACGCTGGTGCGCGGCGACCTGCGGGCCATCGCCCGCGCGCGCCGCCTCAGCCGCTTCACCCTGTCGGCCATTCGACAAAACTTGTTTCTGGCTTTCGTGTACAACACCGTGAGCATTCCGCTGGCCGCCGTGGGATTTTTCCCGCCCATCCTTGCAGGTGCCGCCATGAGCTTGTCGTCCTTATCGGTGATCGGCAACTCGCTGCGGCTACGGAAGAAAGCATTGTAACGGCCCATCCGGACAGATTAGGCTTCCTCTTGTCCTCATCCCCCTGGGAGACTCGATGCGCGAACTGTTCCAATCGCCCATCACTGCAACCCCCTCGGCGGAATAGCGAAGCAAGTCAAGAGCGAGGCGGCGTCTGGACGAAAAATTCGGCGAAACGCTCCTTGAACGCTTGTAGGCCGAGGTTAAAGGCCCAGACGTCGAGTCCAAGCGACAACATGCGGCAGCCCATCTCGACACAGCGGCGCGCGTGCTCGGCACTAGGCGGCAGGATGGCCCAGGGAATACGGCTGGCCCGGGCAGCACGGGCCACACGCTCAATAGCCTGCCACAGATGCGGATGGTCCCACTGTCCTGGCACCCCCATCGATTGGCTAAGGTCGGCTGGGCCGATAAAGAGAAAATCAAGATCGGGAAGGGCGGCTATTTTCTCGACTTCCTCGACTGCATCCCTATGCTCGATTTGTACGCCGACAATGGTTTCGTCGTTGGCACGACGGAGATATTCGGGAAGAGACAGCGTGCCATAGCGGCCATCGACGCCGCTGCCGTTGACACCGCGCCGACCGCGCGGATGAAACTTGGCCCAGCTTAACAGCTCTTCAACCTGGCAAACGCTACGCACCATAGCGGCCATGATGCCGCCAGCACCGGCTTCCAGGGCACGCATGACAGTGGCATAATCAGTGGCAGCCAGGCGAACAAAGCTATCCAAACCACAGCCACGCGCAGCACGGGCCGCCTCCTCAATCTGCGGGACTGTCAAACCAACGTGTTCCTGATCGAACCATACCGCATCGAACCCGCCGGACCAGGCAGCCATCTCCACCAATTTCGGATGGCACAATTGGCCCAGTGCGAACACTTTGATCACGCGGTCCTGAGCCAACAACGCTTTCAGATGTGCACCCATGTTTATCCTTTCAAGAAGCCACCACGCGAGGACAAAAAAAGCTGACGAAGACACGGATCGCCCAATGTCTTCGTCAGCTTATCAGCGAAAAGTCTGGATGACGAGCTTTATCGCTTTGTTCGCGTTAGTAGCGGCCATAGCCGCCGCCATGACCGCCGCGGCGGCCGCCGTTGCCCCGGCCGCCGAAACTGCCTCGGCTGCCGCCACGCTCCTCGCGCGGACGCGCCTCGTTGACCGTGAGGGTCCGGCCATCCCTTTCCTGACCGTTGAGGGCGGCGATGGCGGTTTGCGCCTCTGCTTCGCCGTCCATCTCCACAAAGCCAAAACCTTTGGAGCGGCCGGTATCACGATCCATGATGACTTGGGCCGACTGTACGGCACCATACGGCTCGAACATCTGTTGTAACTCGCTGCTGTTGACGCCGTAAGCCAGGTTGCCTACGTAAATCTTCTTGCCCATTTGGGCCTCCTCAGAGAAAAAAACATACACCCCGGATGGGGCAAATTCACCATGACAAGGGACGAGAGAAGGCCAAATGGATGTGAGTAGCAACCAATGGAAACATTCGCAAGGCCCAAGTCAATCCTTACTCTATCAAATCGGGGCGGCGCAAGATAGAGCATAAGGAAAAAAAAGAGAAAAAAAGGTGCCCCCCTCGATTTTGGCGAGCGGAGTTGCGTCAGCCTCCGAGTAGTTTTTTTCCACTCCCTTCCCCTTTTGCGAGGAAGGAAAAGACTGCTCGCCCGTAAGCCCTCTTACACACCCAAATCAAGAGGGACGCCCGAAAAAAAAACGTCCGCAAGCTGGCCATCTGGACATCCTGCCCTTGGTCCCTAGAATATAGAGAGGCCCTTCGTATTCGTCACCTCTGTTCAGAAAGGATCTTCACTATGCATGGCGCGCAACCAGGAGACATCGTTCGTATCCATTTCACTGGCCGGCTGGAGAACGGCGCGATCTTTGGTTCTTCGGAAGATGAAGAGCCGATCCAACTGCGTCTCGGCAGCGAGCAGATGATCGAAGGACTCGATCGTGCGCTGGTGGGCATGCACGTAGGGGACAAGAAGAGTATCACGATCCCTGCGGAAGAAGGGTTTGGGCCGCGGCGGCCGGAACTGCAACAACAGGTGCCACGGACGGCGCTGCCGGAAGGCGTGAAGGTCGGCGACCGGCTGCTGGCCCGTACCGGCGAGACGCCGCTCTACGTCTGGGTGCGCGAGCTGGACGAGGAAACGGCCATCGTGGACGGCAACCATCCCCTTGCCGGTCAAACCCTTCTGTTCGACGTGGAGGTGGTGTCTATCGAGCCGGCCATCGCGGAAGCGTGAGGGAGGCGTTTCCGAACCGCGAGCATAACAATTTTCACTCGAAGCGGGGGTTTACGCCCCCGCTTTGAGGAATTGAGAGTGCGCCTTCACTTTTCCGACTGGGTAATCAGGCGGCGAAATTCGCGCAACGCTTCTTGATCGATCCCTTCAGGCTGATGTTCCAGCAGCCAGTCCACATCTTGTAGTGCGCCGTCGCGGTCGCCGCTCTTGTGCCGCAAGATAGCACGCAAGCCGCGCTGCTGAGCGGCATCGGGAACGATGGCAAGGATCGCACTTAAATACCGCAACATCCCTTCCTGGTCCTTCTCGCGCTCGGCCACATTCAGCAGATTGTTCAGCATGCGGATAATGATAGACTTCTTATCTACGGATCTCAGATCCTCATCGCGCAGCGGCCGCTCGGTAAGGGCATGGACTTTCTTCTCTGCCTCCTCACGGCTGAGCTGCTGTCCGCCCTCGTACACGTCGATGAGCTGCGCCTCCCCCTTCGCAGGGATGTACCGCACCACGAAATGGCCAGGCAAACCGACACCCTCCAGACGCACCCCCAGCCGGCGGCCCAGTTCGATATACAGCACCGACAGTGTGATCGGAATACCCTCTCGATCGTCGAGCACTTCGGACAGATAGCTGTTGGAGCGATTGTAGTAATCGCTGCGGCTGCCGTGAAAGCCGCGCTCTGCAAACAGATATTTATTGAGTGCAGCCAAACGTGCCTTGTCGTCAGCGTTCTTCGGCAGGCGCGCGGCGATGTGCTCGGCCATGCGCTCCACCTCGCGGCGATACGCTTCCACATCCACCTCTTCGTTGTCCAGGCGAGCGATCAGCAAAGCGGCGTGCAGCAGATCGATGTTTTCTTCCTTGCCATGCAGCACGCGCACCAACTCCTCAAGGACGTTTCGCTCGTGGACAGCTCCAGCCAGCCGCCGCAGCTCCTTGGCTTCTTCCTCCAGCCGCCGCGCTCGTTGGCGCAGTACCTGCATTCCGAGCGCTCCTTCTGGAGCCAGACGCTCGACGATTGCTGCATGCGGCCTGGTTTTCGATAGGCCCTCGACCATTTTACCGATGCGCGTAACGGCATCAGCGGGAACAGCCAATGGTTTGATCTCTTTGGCGATCTGAAAACGCTTGAATTCAGCCACGGTATCGCGGAACTTGGCGAGACCGGCACGGCCCATCGTGTAAACAGCGTCGGTCGATTCGAGGGCCAGATGATCGTTGACGAAGCAGCGAATGCGGCCCTTCTCCAGCCGCACCTTCAGTGTGTTCCACTCGCCTGGATGATAATGCGGGCTATCCACCTGCTCCAGTATCTTCCAGGTGAAGACATCTGGCCCATCGAAGCGCGACAACCTCAGCTTGCCGCCAGAAGGATAGAAGCCGTAATGCTTATCGCCGCCGTCAGCGTAGAAGATAAGTCCGGCGGCGCCGCTTTCGTCGTGGAGGCGCACGGTAACGGCAATCTCGCAAGGAAGGGGTGGCAGCTGGCGACGGGATAGACAAAGCGAACGGCCGCCGAAGCCGCGCCCCATCCCCTCAACGAGGATGCGGCCGGCCCGCTGCCGCCATTGCGCGCCGAATTTTGTCTCCCATTCCTCGCGGTCCAACGCACCGATAGTCAGCCAGGCCGCCATCGGCACCGGATTGGGGTTTTTCAAGAGCGGCTTAAGGGCGTTGATGGCCACCGCGAAACCGAGATTGGGCGTCACCAGTGATTTGATGGTCAGAATGCCGTGGACCCGGCCTTGCATGTCGAGCAGAGGACTGCCGCTATTGCCCGGCTCGATGGGAATGGCGACCTGGATCATCGGCCGGTCCTCAATAGTCCGCAGCGCCGAGACGACGCCGGAGACAACACTGGCACGCAGCCCGTGCGGATTGCCCACGGCCATCACGGCCTGCCCCTCTTTGAGCGTCGTCGAGTCGCCCAGCTCCAACGGCTTCAACCCCGCGGCATCGATACGGAGAATGGCAAGGTCGAGCTTGCGATCGGTAGCGTGAATCGCTTTCACCTCATGGCTCTTGCCCTCAGCGGTCTCCACACGCAGGGGCCGCCCTTCCCCAAGGACGTGATGATTGGTGGCAATTAGCCCATCGGCGGACACAACGAAACCGGTACCCAGTCCCTCTTGCCGACCATCGCGGCCGCCCACGTGGATGACGACGATTGATGGCCGAGCTTTTTTCGCCAGCTCCTCGACGCTCGACGCTTTATCAGCCCTGGCAGAATCCGCTGGTTCTTCGGCCCGTAGCGGCGCCATGGCCGACAGGATTAAAGCGGCGTGCAGCAATAGAAAGCGCGACATGAGATGATCCTCTGCATTCCTGGGAAGCGATAAGGGCGGCAAAGTTTATTGTGCGGGAACAGCAGCAGAAATGCTACAGGAGAGAACTGGCGGACCTTCTCCCGAATCAGCGGAACTTCGGCACAACGATGGGGTTGAATGAAGTGGAGGCGAAAGACCCGCCGGAAGCGGAGTCCTGGAAGTCGTCCTCGGAGAGCAGACATGATACGACGCACCATTTTGGCCCTGCCGCTTGCCTGGTTGATTCTGGGGAACGCGACGCCTGTCATCGGCACCCCGTTGGATGCACCCCCTCTGGCGCGGCACATCGACGAAGCCCTCGACACTTGCTTGCGGGCCGAGAAGGTCACACCCTCGCCACGCTGTGATGACGCAGAGTTTGTCCGCCGCGTCTATCTCGACATCACCGGACACATTCCCTCGGCCGAGAAAGCAGCGGCCTTTATCGATGACCGCACTCCGAACAAACGTGCCAAACTCATCGATGAATTGCTGGCCAGCCGCGAATATGGTAAGCATCAGGCTGACATCTGGCAGTCGCTTTTACTCCAACGCACCTCTGATAATCGTTTTATTTCCTTCGACAGAATGACAGAGTGGCTGGAAAAAGGCTTCAACGCCAACAAACCGTGGGACCAGATGGTGCGTGACATCCTTACCGCCGAGGGCGACCTGGAGAAGAATGGCGCCGTCACCTATTTCCTGGCCAACCTCACGCCAGACAAGCTGACCGACAATGCCACGCGCGTGTTCCTGGGCGTGCAACTGCAATGCGCTCAGTGCCACAATCACCCCTTCACCAAGTGGAAACAGGACGAATACTGGGGTATGGCCGCCTTCTTCACCAAGGTGCGCCTCAATGGCAATCCCCGGCAAGCCGCACGAGAGGGCGGCACACTCAGCATCAGCGAAAACGGCAGAGGCCGGCCCATCCGTCTGCCTGTCTCGGCCAAGCGCGTGCCGCCCAAGTTTCTGCAAGGCGAGCAGCCCAAGCTCACTTCCAGCGACGCTTATCGTCCGGTATTGGCCAGGTGGATGACCAGCCCGCAGAACCCCTATTTCAGCCGGGCGATGGTCAATCGACTGTGGGCGCAGTTTTTCGGCCGCGGCCTGGTCAACCCGATCGATGACATGCATGAGGGCAATCCGCCGTCGCATCCGCAATTGTTGGCCGAGCTGTCGGCCCAGTTCGCAGCCAGCGGCTTCGACATAAAACAGCTCATCCGCGCTTTGTGCAACAGCGACGCCTATCAGCGGACCAGCAAACCGAGCGCCGGCAATCCGGATGCGGCCCCGGAGCTATTCAGCCGTATGGCCATTAAGGTGCTGACACCGGAGCAGCTGTACGATTCGCTCGTGCAGGTGCTCGGCGTTCCCAACCCGGAGAATTTCCGGCGTCGTCCTGGCGTCGCTGCCGCCGCACGCTTCCGTAACCTCACGCCACGGATGTTGTTTGTCGCCTTCTTCAAGGGCGAGGAGAACGCCGAGCCGACCGAGTATCAAGCCGGCATCCCGCAGGTGCTGCGCCTGATGAATTCGCCGCAACTCAACAACACGGCGATGCTCGTACCGCTCCTCAAATCTGGCAAAACGCCGGAGCAGATTGTCGAGCATCTGTACCTGGCCACGCTGTCGCGCCGGCCGACGGACCAGGAATTACAGCGCACCCTGGCCCTGGTCCGCAAACAGGCGAACGAACCCCGCCAAGCCTACGGCGACATCCTCTGGGTGTTGCTCAACAGTAGTGAGTTTACCTTGAATCATTAACAGACCCACCAGCCCGAAGTGTCCGCAAGGGCAAAGGATAACCGGAGAAACACCATGACACTTGTGCATCTCTCGCGCCGCGATTGGCTGAAACTATCGGCTGCTGGCGTCTCAGCGGTGTCGCTGTCAGGCTGGCTCAAGGTATTGGCCAGCCGCACCGCCGAAACGCCGGCCAAGCATAAATCCTGCATTCTTTTGTGGATGGATGGCGGTCCCAGCCATAAGGATACCTTCGATTTGAAGCCCGGCACCAAGGACGGCGGCGAATTCAAGCCGATCTCGACGGTGGTGCCCGGCATTCAGATCAGCGAGCATTTCCCCAAGTTCGCTCAGGTGATGAATCACGCCGCCATCCTGCGTGGGATGAGCACCAGTGAAGGGGCGCATCCGCGGGCCAAGTATTATCTGCACACCGGCTACAAGGAAGGTCAGGGCGGTTTGAATTACCCCAGCCTCGGCTCGCTGGTATCCGCCGAGATCGGCAAACCCGATGGCCCGATGCCGAACTATGTCTCCATCGGCGCACGCAGTTACGGGGCTGGCTTCCTGGGCGCCTATCATGCCCCGCTCATCGTTACTGACCCGGCACGCGGCGTCGAAAACCTCAAACCGATGGTCAACGGCAGCCATTTCAACGACCGTCTGGGACTTTTGCAGGAAATGGAGTCGGCCTTTTACCGCGAATACAAGGCCGAAGCCAGTGCCGATCACCGCACGACCTATCAGCGCGCCGTCACACTCATGCAATCCAAGGAAGCCAGGGCGTTTGATCTCTCGCTGGAGCCGGCCTCTTCGCGCCAAGCCTATGGCTCCAGCCGTTTCGGTGAGGGCTGCTTGTTGGCGCGGCGATTGGTTGAAGCTGGTGTTTCTTTTGTCGAGGTAACGCTGGGCGGCTGGGACACGCATCAGAACAATTTCGAGCGCGTCAAACAACTCTCGCAGCAATGCGATCCGGCGATGGCCGCTCTGGTCAACGATCTGAAACAGCGCGGCCTGCTTGATAGCACACTGATTGTATGGATGGGCGAGTTCGGGCGCACACCGCGCCTCAATCAACGCGGGGCCAAGCCCGGACGCGATCATTATCCGCGTGCCTGGAGCAGCATCCTGATCGGCGGCGGCATCAAGGGCGGCCAGGTCATCGGCAAAACCGACAAAGAAGGGGCCACGGTCATCGAACGGCCGATCTCGGCGCTGGACTTTTTGGCCACCGTCTGCGAATTGCTCGGCATCAACTGGAAGAAACAGAACAACACTCCCATCGGCCGGCCCATCCGTATCGTGGACAAAGGCGCCACTCCCATCAAGGAACTGCTCAGCTGAGATCACTCTCGCCACCACGTTTGCGGCCGCAGACCCAAACCTGCGGCTGCAAACGCGATAGGAGAGCAAGATTTTCTTGCTCCTCTCATCATGTTGTCACAAATTTTGGTTATGATCGAATGCAAAGGATGTTCTCTGCATGAACGAAAGCAGGTGATCATATGAGGATATTTTCGCGAATGATTGTGTGCGCAGCAGCGGCGCTGTTACTGTCTACCATCCTGTTCTATTTCGCCGATGCATGGTCCGGCGAAAAGACCAGCGCCCTCCAGGCGGCTCGTAAGCTCGTGCTCGAGTCGCGCCGCAACCAGGCCCTGAGCGCACGCGCTGAGGAGATTTCCCACTCCCTGACTATCAAACGCGCTATCATCGCTCAACTTGTCGCCGGCCGCTTGCATTTGCGCGAGGCAATCAGCCAGTTCCACAAAGCCAACGAAATGATCGAAAACATGGATTTGGATCTGGTCCCCCCGTATCAACGGCCGACCGATTCGGCAGGCGTGGGCAGACAAGTTCTTTTGTGGGTGCGCAACGAGATTACTTCCTGGCCGCCCGAGAAAGCCCGGCCCCTGCTTGCGGATTTAGAGAGCGAATATCAGAAGTTGTTCGGCCGGCCGTCGCTGCCGGCCGAACCATATAGCAGCATTTAGATTTGCCATCCCCATTCTTCGTTGGTCTGCGGTTTGAGGAGGCGGAAACTCTTCATTTGCCAACCGTGTCCTGGGCGGAACTCGAAGATTGCATCACAATCGGTGAGGAACTCCCGGCTGTTGCGTGCCTTGGCCGAGAAAAAAACGTGGACCTCACCTTGTTCGCGCGCGGGCCGCCCCTCGATGAAAATGTCCCATACCTGCACGCTTTCCACGTCTCTGCGGTCAAGATGCGCCTGGGCAGCGGCCCGCAATTCACGCTTGGTCTTTCCACCCTGGGATCGGAATTGGTCGGAGATGTGGACAAAGGCCGCATCAAGATTATGGGCGTTGACAGCTGCGGCCATCTCCATGAGCTTGCGGACGATCTGCTCGCGGTCGGTCTCGACCAGCTTATCGAGTAGAATGTACAGCCCAATCAGTACAACCGCGAACCCGGCGCCGGCCAACAGCCAACGCTTGCGCATCTGCCCCCAGGCCAGGAGCAGAAACACGGTCAGGGCAACAAGAACAGCGTAAACACTGGGGCGACCTTCAAAGAGCCAGTCGAACAAGGCGGTCTCCTCATACAAGATCCCGATGTTGCTGTCTCTTTCACCCTTCCCCACAAGGGGGAGGGAGAAAGATGCCCCCC
>JAJPHU010000086.1 GCA_021325115.1 Planctomycetota bacterium
TCCCTTTACTCTTGCGCTGCCGCTGCTTCCGCGTGAACAACTCGGGCACTGGCACCGCCGATGTGGCCCGATCGACCAGTTCGGCCAGCTGCATCGCCAGGGAACCGTTTCGGCCCTCAAGCACGACTCGCGCCGCTGCTTGCAGAAGAATTTGGTCTTCCTCCGGCATCTGCGCCGCTTTGCGTACGAACACGCCGCCCGGCTTGTCGGCCAGGACGCTGGAAGGGCTGGAACGCACCGCCTCTTGAATTTGCTGGAACACTTCTTCGTTATAGCTGGCCGATTCCTCGCACAGAATGACGAGATCGACAGTGAAATGCTTCAGATGCCAGTAGGAATGAGCCAGAAGCAGATGGCGGACCAGCGGCAAATCGCCGGTGGAGGCGGCGCGGACAAGCAGAATCGGATTATCGCCGGAAATGCCGTAACGCCACAGTGCCGACTGGCCCTGACGATTGGCGGCCAGCACTTCCGGACGGGCGCGGAGCGGCAGGGCTGCATAAATCAGGTGGGTTGCCAGACGCTGGAATAAATGCACGTCAGCGGTAGAAATTTGCAGATGACGCAGTTCGATCTGGCTGTGCGCCCAGGCGAGATCGAAGACCCGGGCCACAGCTTGGCCGTCGCGGTAGTGATCGGCCAAAGCCAGCGCCGCGTCGCGGCTTTTGGCCACGCCCGTGCAGATCAACAGTGAAAGTGCGCCGCCCGCCTCCAGACGAAAGCGACGGCGGATGCTGAAAATGGGATCGAGCACCGGCCCGGTCGTTCCCGACAAATGCGCGCCCGGTTCCAGCGCTGCCGGCGCGGCCAGGGTCCGCCCGCGCCCCAGGAAACGGGCGCGATCGGTCTCGTATTCCATCTCTGCTGGCGTATCGCTCTCGATGCTAACGACATGGACGGCCCAGATCGGCTCCTGCTCTGCTGCGCGCGGCCGGCGCCGGCACAGCAGGGCGCCGTGCGAAGCCACCCATTCCGTCTCCAAAAACAGTTTGCCAAAGGCCG
The DNA here is from genome assembly GCA_021325115.1 of Planctomycetota bacterium. Lineage (GTDB taxonomy): Bacteria > Planctomycetota > Planctomycetia > Gemmatales > Gemmataceae > JAJPHU01. Next base: position 1,003 of record JAJPHU010000086.1, read on the forward strand.
GGTGGCCCAGATCGACTCCATGCGGCGCCAGCACCACTTCAGCATAGCTGGTTACTTCCAACTCGTGCGGTCGGCGATCGTGATTGGTCAGCGTCACGCGCCGTACTTCGGTGTTGTGCTCGGCCGCTACAGTGATCTCCATGTGCGTGGTGATGGCGCCGTCGGTGCGGCGGAAATCTGCCTTGTCGGCCGAGTAAACGACTTCATAGTGCTTGGCTGGCCGACATACCGGCTGATGGCCCGCCGACCATAATCCACCACTCGTCAGATCGCGTATGTAGCAGAATTGGCCGTATGAATCGCACGTATAATCCTCGCGCCAGCGCGTGACATCGAGGCCGCCGCAGCGGGAGAAGCCGGAGCCGGCGTTGGTGACCATGACGAGATATTGGCCGCCCGACAGCAGATGCGTGCGTGGGCCGGGCGTGTTGGGCGTGGTCAGCTGCCGGCATAGCAAGTCCGGTCCACCGGGACCGGCCGGAGGCGGCGTGATCTTCTCATCCGGCGTGTCCACCGGGACGGGAAGGCTGGGCATGCGCTCCTGCAATAGCAACTCGGTGGCGCGCACCATTGGCTCGGCATGGAAACGTCGCACCATGACATCGCCCAGCAAGCAATTGGCCAACGCCACCAAGCTCATGCCTTGATGATGGGCCATGAAACAGCGCACCACCATCGAACGATGGTTTTCGGGCAGCCGACTGCGCGTGTAATCGATAGCTTCGTAAAAGCCGTACTTGCCCAGCGCTCCCTCAGCGGCCAGGGAGCGGAAGTTGCGCAAGGCGTCATGCGGCCGGATGATCGAAGCCAGCGCCGTGGCGTAAGGAGCAATGACCAGATCCTCCGCCAGACCGCGCTTGAGTCCCAGCGTCGGCACACCAAAGGCTTGATACTGATAATCGGAAGTGGCGGTGTGGCTGCTGAACGCCGATTCCGAGATGCCCCAGGGGACGCGATGTCTGCGGCCGTAGGCCATCTGCTCCTCGACTGCCGCCTCGCAGCTGGCGTGCAACAGCGTGCCGGCGTAGCGGCGCAGGAACAATTGCGGCATTAGGTACTCAAACATGGTGCCGGCCCAGGACACCAGGCACGAGCGCCCCGCAGCACGGACAACAGCCCGGCGAAGATAAAACCAGTGACGGGTTGGCGCCTCACCCCGCGCGATGGCCAGAAAGCTCGCCAAGCGCGCCTCAGAGGCTAACAAGTCGTAGCAGGCCGCATCCAGCTTCTCCTGCGCTACATTGTAGCCGATTGAGAATAAATGACGATCTGTTTTGTACAAAAAGCGGAAGTCCATGTCGGTGGCCAGCTTCTCGGCCCGCGCTGCCAGGGCACGGCAGCGCTCCAGCATTCGCTGCCCCCCGGAACGCTCAACGACGTCGTGCAGCTCGCGCAGCCAGTCCCCTGTCTGCTTGGCGCTGGCCATTGCTTCCGCCAGTGCATTCAGGTCGTCCAGGAGTGCCTTGCGCCTGGACTCGAAGTCGGCCAAGCTGAAAACTTGAGTGAGCGCCGCGCGCACACTGCGCCAGCGCTGCAGCAACCTGTCGCTTACGTTTCCGGCTCGTTCCCATCCAGTCGCGCGCGGATCGGCCAATAGCTCTACCCAGGGAGCCAAGTCGTGCAATTCAACGGCGCGCTTTTCGAAGCGATGGGTCAAGCGGCGCGCCCACAGCTCCAATTCACTCAATGGAGAATATCCAGACGCGATAAGTCGCTTAATCTCCGCTGCTAAAGCCGCTGCCCGCGCTTTACCGTTGGCTATCCAGGCGGCCCACTCCGGTAAGTCGGCCGGCCTCTCTCGCGCCAGCGTTTCCAGCGCTTTGAGGCCAGACTCCAATTCGGCGCGCTGTTGCACAACCTCGCCGCTGTTGAGAGTGTCGAAACTGTGCCAGGCTTCACGCATCACCTGGAGCGTATCAGACAAGCCGCGCAACACCGCCGGACTTAACACCGGCTCGGTCGTCTTTTCCAGCAAGCCTTGCTTGAGCGTGACCAAACAGCCTAACAAGTTGCCGCTATCGACGGTAGAAACGTACTTCGGCTTGAGCGGCTCCAGGGTGCGCGTGTCGTACCAGTTATAAAAATGGCCGCGATAACGCTCAAGCCGCTCCAGGGTCTCGAACGTTTTCTCCAAACGTTCCACCAGCGAACCGAGATTGAGGTAGCCCAGATCGTGGGCGGCCAGCGTTGAAACGAGCAACAAACCCTGGTTGGTCGGCGAAGTGCGATGGGCCACCTGATGGCGCGGCTGTTCTTGGAAGTTGTCCGGCGGCAGCCAGTGATCCTCCGCGCCGACAAACGACTCGAAGAAACCCCAGGTCTTGCGGGCGATGACGCCGAGGTAGCGCCGCTCCTCTTCGGCGAGCGGCACCTGGCGCACACGACGGTCCTGACTGATCCACCAGGCGAAGAGGGGCGCGAGAAACCAGACAAGAAGAAAGCCACTCGCCGCAGCCAAGGCGTCCGGGCGAGCAAAATACACCAAGGCGGCCAAGGCAGCGGCCCCGGCCGGAGCCGGCCACATCGTTTCGAGGAAGTTTTTCAAGCCCGCGCCCAGCCGCTGGTGGGCGGAAGCGGCTGTCTCCCATTCCAGCATGTGCCGCCGCGTCACGGTCAAACGCACCAAGGTGCGAATGATGGCATCGATGCTCAGATACGCCTCGTAGAGCAACAGGGCGACGTTCAACGCCGCCTGGACGGCAGTGGTCCAGCCGTTGCGAGCCAGGTCGTACAGAGCGCCCAGCGAACGATCTTTGAGGGTGTGGAACAGTGCGCTGCCGATTTGCAGCAACAGCGGCAGTGCCAGCACCAGCAGGACCAGAACCGACGACACGCCCCAGGACAGCGGCAGCACCGTCCAGCTCAAGACCAGCCACAACACCAGCGCGGGCGGCACCAAACTGCGGCGCAGATTGTCAAAGATTTTCCAGCGCTCCAAAAGTGGCAACGGATTACGCCGGCGGGGGGGGGCAGTCATGCCTCCCTGCGCCGGCGTCGGCACTTCGCGTCTCAGCCAGGGCAGCAACTGCCAGTCGCCGCGAATCCAGCGATGCTGGCGCCGCGCATAGACGTGGTAACGCACCGGAAAATCGTCGTACAATTCGATGTCCGTTACCAGGCCGCAGCGCGCGTAATTGCCCTCGATGAGATCGTGGCTCAGGATATGGTTATCCGGAAACGTGTTGCCAGTGGCCGACTCGAACGCATCTACTTCGTAGATGCCCTTGCCTGTGAAAGAGCCGGCTCCGAACAGATCTTGATAAATGTCGGAAACCGCCGCCGAATAGGGATCGACACCCGCCGAGCCGACCCAGATGCGGGTGAAGCGCGAACGCAGCGACGCCGGCAGATGAAAACTGATGCGCGGCTGCAAGACGCCGTAGCCTTCCACAACCCGTCCCTGGCTGGCATCGAAGCGGGGCTGATTGAGCGGATGCGCCAGCGTGCCGATGAGGCGGCGGGCCGATTCGTGCGGCATTTCCGTATCGAAATCCAGTGTGATAACGTAGCGAATCCGCGGCAAGCCCTCCAGGCTGCTGCTGCATACCGTGTAACTGGTGTTGCGATCGCCGCGGAGCAGACGATTGAACTCGTCGAGTTTGCCGCGTTTGCGTTCCCAGCCCATCCAGCAGCCTTCGGAGGGATTCCACATTCGCTTACGGTGGAACAGAAAGAAGCGCGGCGGGCCGTCCGGCGCATAGCGGCGGTTGAGTTCGGCAATGCGCTGCAGAGCATCGCGGATGTAGCTATCGTCCTCCGGCTGATGTTCCACGGGCGCATCGGCGAAATCGGTCAAGAGGGCGAAGCGCAATTGCGGATCGGGATCAGAGAGATAGTGGATCTCCAATTTTGCTGCTAACGCTGCGGCACTATCGGGACGGATGAGCATGCTCGGCACCACCACGAAGGCGGCGCATTCTTCCGGGATGCCGTCTTTGAATTCCAGGCGTGGCAACGTCCGCGGCGGCAGCACCAGCGTAAGCAGATAATTGGTCAGACTCACTGCCAGCTCGCTGACTGGCAGCAGCGCGGCCAGAACCACAAGCAGCCACAATCCCCACAAGCCGGAAGCGTAAGCGGCAGAAGAGCCGTCGCTTATGCTTCCGACTCGTACGATTGCTGCCAAGAGCACAATCATCAGCACCGCGATGGTGCCGAAGTAGACACCGTGCGGATGGCTGAGGATGGCGTTGAGCAAACGTTCGCCGATACGTGCGCGATAGCCTACCTCATCCTGGAACGAAGCGCGGCCCGGCCCAATGAGGTAATAGCCGACATGATTGCCTGGTGAATCGTGGCCGCGTGCTCGCGCCACCACGCGTCGCGCGATCTCGACTTCCTCAAGGCCCGTGCCCCACGCCAGCTTCTCGATGACTTGCCGATAACGATCGCGCGTGGCAAAATCTTGCTTGGCGTAGGCGCCGGCCGGATCTTGCCGCAGCATCGGCTCAACGAGATTAGTGCGTTCGAAAAAGACGTTCCAATCCAGGGCTGACAGTAAGCGCAGGCTGGTCATGCAGTTGGCGATCGTGACTTGATTGACCGCTTGCCGTTGGTTTTCGCGGCGAACGATGTCGGGAACGTTTAAGCCACGCCGCGCGAAATGCCCCTCGACCTGGGCGAGAACAGCGGGCCGGCCTTCTTGCCGCAGCATCTCCAGGGCGCGGACGATGAAGGCATCGCTTTCGGAGTACGGCTTTCGGAGTTCGACGTTCAGAGTTCTGCCTTCGCGCCGGGCCTGAAGCTCAGAATTCAGAATGGAATTCACCCATTCTTCGGCGCGGCGTCGGTCGTCCCAGACGCGCAGCATCTGTTCGGACAACCGGCCCAGGTTCTCCAGCAGGCCCAGACGCAGCATGGTTGGTACCGCCCACAACTCGCCGATGGTCAGCGGCGCAACCGTTTGGAAAGCCTGGACAAACCGGGCAATATGTGCCTCATCGAGATTGCTGTCGGTATGGGCGATCAGGGCCAGGGCCAAGGCGTAGACACGCGGATAGCCAGCCAGGGCCGAGTTGGCCAACTTGGGTAGCTTTTTGTAGTAGCCATGCGGCAAATCGCGGCGTACTTCCCGCAACACATCTTCAACGATGTAGAAATTATCGAGCAGCCATTCGGCGTCCGATGTCAAGCGTGCGCCGGCGCTCTGAGCGGCGGCCGCGGCAATGCGGCGATAGGTATCCACAAGCAACCGGCCGTTGCGCTCCAGTTGTTGCAACAAAGGCCCTTCGCTGATGGTGCGTTCGGCCGTTCGACAAGCGCCGGCCAACACGCGAGCTTGTATCTCCAGCGCCTCCAGGCCGCACGGTTCGCCGCGAATGCAAGCGCGGCTGTCCGCATGCCAGTGGGCAGGGATAGGGTCAGAGGAAGGAGAAGAAGCGAGGGGGCGAGCTTGTTCCATTGCACTTGTGCTCATACGCGGATCGCTCTCTCAGCGCGGTAGCTATCGTCCCTGTTCGGTGAGGTCCATGGCCTCACCGCCCAAAGTGAGCAAATGGGATGCCGAAACTCCCATCTTCGTTCCCATGCGGAGTATGGAAACGGGGGGATGGATCAACGCCGCCGCGCCCGGAAGATGTTGCCGCTGGCCCGGTACTCCCAGACTACCTTGCCCTTGCGGTCTACCTCGTAGGCACGGTGCAGGTTGCTGCTGGCGATGAGAAAATGACCGTTGGGCAAGCCGGTCGCCGTCGTCGCCATCGGCGCATTGACCTCGACAATAAGTTTACCGTTGCGGTCGTACTCCGTCACCTTCTGGCGATTGGGCTGTGTAATGAGAATGTGGCCGTTGGCCAGCAGGTCGATGCCGCTGGTCCACGTGCCATCACGGTTGGAGGGAAATTCTTTGAGGATTTTGCCGTTTGTATCCATGATGAGGCAGCGGCTGCCGTTGCGGGCCAGACAGACGATGCAGCCATCGCGTGCCCGGTAAGCTGCGGTGAGAATTCCCCCTACGGTAAATGAATACAACTCCTTGCCGGCACGGTCCACTTCCAGAATCTGGTTCATGGTAGCGATAAATGTGTGGCCATTGGCCAGCCGCTGCACGTTGACGGGTCGGCCCGGCACGCTTTGGGACCAGAGAATTTGGCCGTGGAAATCGCGCTCGCTGACTTTTCCACCATTGTACTCCGCGACAAGGACGTGCTTGCCGTCCACTACCCAGGCATCGACGGGAAACAGCACGTTTTCGATGGCCCAGCGTTCTCTGCCATGGCGATCAATTTCAAAGACGCGGTGTCGGCTGCTATCGCAGAGAAGCGTGTAGCCATACCACGGCCGTGCGGTCAAATGCGTCAGGTCGATGCGCTCCCTGTTGTGCTTCCACCAAGTTGCCCAGGCATCGCGGCGTTTCTGCTTATCGGCTGCCTCGGTGCCCCAAGGCCCCTCCGGCGTTGAATCGCCGGCCAACTGAGTCAGGACTTCTTCAATCTGCCCGACCTCTTCATCGGAGACTACGGGCAAAAGATTGATTAACACGGGGACAGCCTCACGCACGCCGGTCATGACCAGAGCCCGGGCAACGCGCAAGCGCACCGCGGCATCTTTATCCTGGAGCAAAAAACGGACAGCGGTGCGCCCTTCCGGGCCGCCGCCCTCGATCAATGCCTCGGCGGCGATGGCACGCACCGATCCGATCAAGACCGACGTGCTGCCCGTCTCCATCAAGGCACGCACCAGGGCAGCATCGAGTTTGCCGTCGCGCCGCGCCAGAAGGGCGAGAGCTTTCTTGATCTCGTCTGTTCGTTTTTCTTCCGCAGCGAGAGGCAGATAGGCCAACAACGCCTCGACGGCGCCGGGCGGCTTGCGCAGCGCTAACAGGCGCACGGCAGCGCTTGGTAATTTGCGCGCCGGCTCTCGCTCGATTTGCTCAATCAGGTCACGCGCACGCCATACTATCTCGGGATCGCGCTCCTTGAGCGCCTCACGCAGCTGCGGCAAGGCAATCCGGCCGAGATCGTGCAATTCCTTGACGGCGGCTTCACGCTTGGAAAATTCCTCATCGCCGAGTTTGCCGATCTGTTCCTGGATCTGGCGCTGTAGCTGCGGAGTCAGGGTGTGTTGGCCAAGGAGGGCGAGCAAGGACGGTCCATCGGTATCTCGCCACCACGCCATCCAGGCATCGCGGTGGATCTGACGCGCGATCTTGTCTTCACTTTCCAGCAGCCCCACCGGTGCCCATTCGCCGGCCAGCTGGGTTAAAAACTCCTCGACGGATCGGCGTTCCTCGGCGGACAACTCCGTGAGCAGATCGATGAGGACAGGAATCGCTTCAGCATCGTTCGCCTCTGCCAATGTCAACGCCGCCTGTTTGCGCACCGTGGACGAGGGATCTTTCAGCTGCTTGCGCAGATCGGGCAATTGCTCGGCTGGCGTCAAAGATACAGTTGAACTTACGACAAGCAAGGCGAGGCATCGGGACAAGGTTAGCCGGTTCATGGGTTGCTCCACATGGTTCGTCAGCGCCGCCGTGCCCGCACGACTTGGCCGGCGCCAGGGTGTTCCCAGACGATCTTGCCGGAGCGGTCCACTTCGTAAACACGCTGATCGTTCTGCGACGCTACCAGAATATGGCCATTGGGAAGCCCCGTAGCCGATATCGGGTTGGGGGCATCCACTTCGAGCAGCGTCTTGCCTTCCATATCGTACTCTACTACTTTGTTGCGCTGTTGATGGGTGACAAGGATACGGCCGTTCGAGGTCACATCGAGGCAGCCTATGCCGTTCTGCTGGCCACTGGCGAACGTCTTGAGCAGTTTCCCGGCCGTATCCAGGATACAGCACTGGCCGTTCTGTGTCAGGGCGATGATGGTGCCGTTCCGCATGCGTTGAGCGGCCTGGTTGGGACCGGCGGGGTTGTTGAAGTGCGCCGTCTCATTGCCGGCGCGGTCAAACTCAACGATCGGTCCATTCATCGTGGCCACGAAGGTGTGGCCGTTGGGCAGGCGCTGGACGTTGACTGGGTTGGCGATGTGCTTTTCCCATAAGATCCGGCCGCTGAAATCACGCTCCGTAACGCGGTCGGCACCATACTCGGCGATGAGGACGCGGTTGCCAGGCAAAACGCGAGCATCGACAGGACCGCCTATATTGTTGGCAATCGCCCAACGCAGATTGCCCTGGCGATCCACTTCATAGACGCGGTTGCCTTGGAGATCGCAAATGACCGTGAAGCCGAGCAGGGGATGCATCTGTAAGCGTCCCAGATCGACCCGGTCGGCATTGGCCTTCCACCAGGCGGCCCAGGCGTCGCGGCATTTTTTCTTGTCGATCCCCTCCTTGCCCAGCACATCCTCCGGGGCCGTGTCGCCAGCCAGCTGATACAGAACTTCTTCGACCTGACCAACTTGCTCGCCAGGCAGCACGGCCAGCAGGTCGATCAGCACCGGCACGCCGTTCTTGTCGCGGGCCAGGGCCAGAGCCAGGGCGACGCGCATACGCACGGTTGCCTCGCGATCTTGGAGCAGATTGCGGACAGCGGCGCGGCCCTCGACGCCGCCGCCGTTGATGAGCGCCTCGCCGACCACGGCCCGGATGATCGGCCTGGGATCGGTCCGTGCCTTCAACAAGTCCGCATCGAGTTGGCCTTCGCGCAGGGCCAGGGCCGATAACGAATGCTGTACTTCGGTAGCACGATTTTCATCCTCTGCATAGGGCAAATATGCCAACAGCGCCGCTGTCGAACCGGGCGGCTTACGCAGGCCGAGCAAACGCAGTGCTGCCAGCGGCAGATGATGGCCCGGCTCTTCCTCGATGCGCTCGATCAGCAGCTTGGCCCGTCGCGCTACCTCGGCATCTTTGTTCTTGGCCGCTTCTTGCAACTGCGGTAGACTGCGCCGGCCCAGGGCGAACAGTTCTTGCGATGCTGCTTCGCGTGTGGCAAAGTCACCGGAGGCCAATTGCTCCAGCAAAGGGCGGATTTTCGCCCGGTCCTCGGCGGTCGGCGTTCGTTTGCGTACCGCTTCCAGGAGCGTAGCGCCGTCCACATGGCGCCACCAGGCGGCCCAGGCATCGCGACGGATCTTGCAGCCAATTTCATCTTCGCCGGCAAAATTCAGCGCGGGCGCCCATTCGCCGGCCAGATGTTGCAACAATGCCTCGATTTTCTTGCGCTCGTCGATCGGCACCTCGGCGAGCAGGTCGATAAGGACAGGGATGGCATCGGCATCGTTGGCCTGGGCCAGGGCCAGGGCCGTTCGCAAACGCACCCCGCGCGCGGGGTCTCGGAGCAGCTTGCGAACGGTGGGCACCTGATCGGGTGGCAGGGCGAGACACAAGGCGACGCCGGCCGCGGCGCGGCAGACGGCTTGCGGATCATTCAGAGCGCGCAGCAAGTTTGCATCAGGCTTGCCATTGGGGACGGCCACGGCAGCGAGAGCGGCCGTGACGGCTTGCAACACTTCGCGGCTATCGGCGAACGGCAGATAAGCCAGCAGCGCGCCGGCCGCTCCCTCTGGCTTGCGCCGGCCCAGCACATGTGCTGCCGCTGCCGGCAGCGCCAGACTGGATGGCCCCTCCAACCAACGCAAACAGTGGGCAGCGCGGCGTGCTGTCTCCGGATCGCTGAGGTCGTTGGCCGTCCGCCGCAGCGCCGGCACGGCCAGCGGTCCCAGGCCGAGAAGTTCCGCCGTGGCCAAGCTACGCTGCTGAGACGACGAGGACGTGAACTGCCCCAGCAGGATGCGGAGCCGATCAGGTTCGACTGCCGCACGAGAGCGAGCGGAGAAAAACGCCAATAAGGAAGGGCCATCGGTTTCCAGTCCGGCAGTGTGCAACGTCTCTTCGTCGTTGTGTCCATCCTCCCCTTCCGCTGACAAGGTGACCAGGTGGCAAAGGGATAAAGTGAACAGGAGAGCAAAGCATTCGATGGTCCAGAAGCGGAATCGGGGAGGTTTCATGGCTTCCTCCTCACAATCTTGTCACCTTGCCACCTGGTCGCCGCTACTCACCCACCAACGGTTGGATGACAGCTTTGTAAAACTCCTGAATGGCGGCGGCGGGGAAATACAGATCGAGGCCGCCACCCTGGGGCTGCAATGTCACCGCCAGACCGAGGTAGGACGAGACGCCCTTGCCCGGCAGGTTCGGCCAGCCCGGCGGCAACTGGCCTGCGGGAATCATCGGCTTGATGGCCTCGAAGATCCGTCCGAACAGACGCACCGCATCAATCAGCATCAGCAGGGACGTTTGCTTCGGCATCTCTGTGCGCACCTCGTGGAACGCTTTGACCTCACCGGCCGCGTCAGCGCCCTTGCTGTACTGTTCCAGGAGTTTCTTCGCCGCATTCCAATCCGGTGCGGTGACTTGCACCAATATTTTGCCGTCCGTGCCGAACCAGATCATCCGTTTCTCGCCGAGAAGGCGTTTCATAGACTCGATGAAATCCTTTTTCGCCTCCCCACCTCCCTTGGCCGGCACCTGCTCCGCCATCTTCTCGAAATCAAAGATCAATTGAACAGAGTGCAATTTAAAGTCGCCGTGTTTCTCGGCATCGGTCTTGACTTTTGGCTTCTCCTTGAGCTTGGCCGTCTCGGCATCCATGTTTTGAAACATCTTGAGATAAGCGGCGACGGCCTTGGCCGGATCGTCGTAGTGATAGACATCCAGTCCGGAGGACGGGAAAGAGCCGCTGCTGAGGAAAAGCCCTGGCCCGGCCTTGGCCAACTCTTGCATCAGCTTCTCCGTGTCTTTGGTTTCCCCCGTCGGCAGGATCGAAATCAGGCTGCCCAGGTTTTTGTACATGGCGGCGCTGGCCTTCATGCCGAGGTAGTAGGCACGGTCGCGCGGCAGGCGTTCCAGTTCCTTGAAGGCGACCGGTCGGGTATCCTGGAGAAGGTTCGCCGTGGGCGAGCTTTCTTTCACTTCGCTTTGCAGATGCAAGGCCAGGCCGCCAGAACGCAGCTCGAACGTCAGCAACAGCGACTGCAAGTCGTCGATTGTCTGGAAGATGTGCGGGATGGCATTCTTGACCATCTCCGTATATTTTTTCTGCGTTTCATCGCCAGCTGCAGCGCCAAAAGCAATGGCTTGTTCGATGCCTTGCCGGGCTTGCTTGATCAGCTCGCCATATTCCTTGTTGACGGCCTCCATGTTGACGTAAACGCCGACATCGGCGGCGAGCAGCTTGGTGGCCAGCTCTTTGTTCAGTTTGGTGTGCAGACCGGTGATCTTTTTGGTGAACACCTCCGCCACGTCTTTATCCAGCGTGACGATGGCGTAGCCTCCACGCTTGACGAAGTAAGTGGATTTGTTCTCGATGGATGCTGATTCGATACCGTTGCCTTCGTCTTTGATGTTTTTGCGTTCGTCTTCTGTCAGGATATTATCGCGGAATTTCTTGTAGTCGCTGACAGTGAGGATGAAGGCCATCTTCGGCTCACCGGAATCGCTGGGTTTGGGCAGCTCGAGGAGGGCGAAGAAGAGGGGACCGTCTTCGGCCAGGCCGCTCAGTCTGCGATTTTTGAGGATATTGTCCGGACCTTTCTTGAAGAAATCATCGATCTGCGTTCGGTATTTCTCCAGCACATCCGGCAGGGCTTGCTTCATCAGTTTTGTCAAGCGGTCATGTACACCTTGGACGCCGCGAATGTGGATTATGATAGACGCTGTATCCGGAATTTGTTCGAGTCCGGATCGCGCTGCCGGGACCGGCGCCGACCAAACCGTGCTCGCTGGTACGATCAGGCACACCGCGGCCAGCAAGAGAAAACGCAAGCGATTCATAACAGGACACTCCTTCAGAATTATGGTTTAACCACGAGGTGGAGGCGAGCGCGGGGCCAAAATGCGCGCCTCCGGCTCGCGGCTAAACACTCAGGGGGAATTCGAGCGTTCGGCGACAGGGAGGGGCCGGCCGACAAGGGCGCGGCTGGTCCCATTGGGATCGCCGGACTCCATGCGAAAACGACTCCAGATGACCGGCCGGGCCAACGGCTCGATGTGCAGCATGACCTCGCCATTTTGGAACAAGCGAACGGTGCCGGACGATTGGCTGACAGTGACGGCGATGGCCTTGGTGCTTTTACTGATGGCGGCGGCAGCGGCGTGGCGCGTGCCTAGGCCTTTGCTCAGCGTGAAGCCCCGATCCGGTGCTTCGATGCGCATGGCTGCCGCCACCGCCACGCCATCGCGGCGAATGATGATCGCTCCCTCCAGCTGGGCGATGTCCTTGATCTGCTCCCGCACAATGGCGTTGCGGATATCGCGCTCTTCGGGACTGTAGCCGCGGAACGGATTGAAGTTCATCGGTCGCGACAGGGTCAGCACCTTGCGCGTGTCGCCGACGACGAACATGGTGCCGACCGGATGTCCCTCACGGCCTTCACGGCCAATCTCCACGGCCAGATCGACCACTGCCCGCAGCGTCTCCAATGGCACCTGCGTGTCGAGCTTGCGCAGATCTTGAGCGCTAAGCCGTTCGATGTGCTCGCCCAGATGGATGACGCTGAGGGTGTCGAGCGGCTCGGACCCATCTTCGCCGGTGTCGATGCCGTTGTACAGGGCGATGACATCAGCCCCTTGGCGGAGTTGATCGCGGCGCACTGCTTCGAGCAAGGCCAGGCTCATACGTTCCTGTGTCGGTGTGGGGCCGGGATTAATTTCCAGAACAGTCAGCTTGGGATGCGCCTTAAGGCGCGCCGTCAGCGCGGCGTCCTCGGCGGCGACCAGCAGCCGGCAGCCGTCCAGATGTTGCAAGACGGTCTCCCAGTTGAGGTCCGATTCCGCCAACAGGAGGACGGCATCGGCCGGCAGAGTTTGTACCAGTTGCCGGGCCGCGCGCAACAGCGCAACGGTTTGAGGCGCGAGAGCCATGTATCACCACTTCCGTATCATCCCAGCCATTCGGCGCAGGAGGCATTGTTCCCATCCTAACGAGGATTCCACGCGGAGGCAATTGCCCTATTCACGCAAATCCGGCAATCCGGCGAGCGGAGCGTGCCAACGCCCCGGGGAAAACAACCAGCGCGTTCACACGCCCCGCTTGCCGGTCTGGCGTTCACGCACCCGCGCTTGCAAGGCATCTTTCACTTCGCGTGGGAGGAATTTTTCCAAATTGCCGCTGCCAAAAGTAGCAATTTGACGCAGCAGCGTGCTGCTCAGATGCGAATATTCTTCCTTGGCCATCAGAAAAACCGTTTCGATTTCCGGATCGAGATTCAAATTCATTAGCGACATGGTGAATTCGTTTTCCATGTCGCTGGTGGTGCGCAAGCCGCGGAGCATGATCCGCGCCCCGGCCTCACGCACAAACGTCACGGCCAAGCTGGTGAACGGACGCACGGACACGTTGGCATAGGGTCTGATGACGGCGCGCACCAGCTCGACACGCTCGTCCTGATCGAAGAACGGCTGCTTGTCTGGATTGATGCCGACCCCCACGATGAGCTGATCGAAAATCCGGCTGCCGCGGCTGATGATGTCCAGGTGGCCATAGTGAATGGGATCGAACGTGCCGGTGTAGACGGCAAGGCGATGATTAAGCGGCTTGGTCATGATCCGGCTCCGATTCGGGCAACAAGACGATCCAGCTCTTCGATGCTATTGTAGGCGTGCGGACTGACGCGTAACCGTCCGGCCCGCTGACTAACGACAATGCCAGCCTCGCGGCAGCGCTGCACTACCGTCCCCACATCATCAACAATCAGCGCGACGATGCCTGACGCCTCGCCCGGCCGTCGGCTGCTGTACACGGTCAGACCTGCTTGCCGGCAGCGCTCGCAGAGATAATCAGTCAAGTACAGGACCCGCTCAGCGATGGCGTTGATGCCGATGGCCAGCAGCAACTCCAGGCTGGCGCCCAGGCCGAGGATACCGCCGACGTACAGCGTGCCGCTCTCCCAGCGGCCGGCGTGCGGTTTGAGGCGGAAGTCCACGCGGCTGAAATTGCGGCTGTCAATCACACTGTTCCAACCAACGCCGACAGGGTGCAGCTGTTCGACCAACTCGCGGCGAATCCAGAATAAGCCGGCCCCTTCGGGACTGAGCAACCATTTGTGTCCATCGGCAGCCAAGAAGTCGATCGGCATTTGCCGCACGTCAAGAGGCAAAACGCCCAAGCCCTGGATGGCATCAACGAAGAACAGCACGCCTTTTTCACGGCACATCTGCCCGACGGCGAAAAGATCATTGCGAAAACCGCTGGCGTATTCGACGAAACTGAGACTGACCAGCCGCGTGCGCCCGTCGATGGCGCTCCGCAAATCGTCGAGGAAAATGCGGCCCTCGCGGCTGGGCACACGCCGTAATTCTACGCCGCGCTCGGCCAGGTTCATCCACGGATACAAATTGGCCGGATATTCCTCTTCAGCTGTTACCACGTTGTCGCCGGCGCGCCAGCGCAGTCCTTCGGCCACGATGCCGATGCCTTCGCTGGTGTTCTTGATGAAGGCGACATCGAGCGGATCGGCGTTGAGCAATTGGGCCGCCAGGCGGCGCACTCCCTCGACGCGGCGAACGCGGTCGGAATCATGGACATCGCCATTCTCGGCAAGGTCGGCGGCATATTCCACCACCGTTCGCCGCGCCCGCTCGGTCCACGGAGAGACGGCGGCGTGATCAAAGTATGCCCAGCGCTTGGTCACAGAACATTCACGGCGTAAATCGGTCCAGTCCATGTTGAGATTGTAAACCAGTCCGCCGCGCCCGCAAGGGTGTCCGTGAAGGACGCCAGGGTCGTTTCTCTTTTGGCCAATTGGCCAGACCTTTGCTTTGGGTGTCTCTCTTGATTTGAGCATGGAGGAGGGCTTCCGTGCGAGCGGTCTTTTCACTCCTCCTGGTGAGGAAGGGTCAGGGGGGAAGTGTTTCGCCTGCGGATGCCTTCCCTCCACCCCAGCCCTCCCCATAAGGGGGGAAGGAGTGGAAAAACCTACTCAGCGGTTGGCGCAACCTCGCTCACCAAAATCCCGAGGCACACCTCTTTGCTTTTTTGTGCTTGTCTCTCTGCTCGCTGTATGGATACAATAAGAGTCGTCCAGCCGTTTGGATACCTCGCAGGGCGTCGTTGCTCCGACCCCTCTATTGCTGTTGGTCGCTTAGCCGCCCCTCCAGATGAATTTTTTAAGGGAGCGGCAGAGAGGTTTACTTTCTATGACCCCGTTGTTCGCTTTTTTCAATCTCGGCCCCCAAGAGATGTTGATTCTGCTCATCATCGGCATTTTGCTGTTTGGGCGGAAGTTGCCGGAGGTGGGCCGATACCTGGGCAAGGGCATCGTCGAGTTCAAGAAAGGCATCAAAGGCCTGGAAGATGACTACGATGCTTCAGCCTCGGCGCCGCCGCGTCAGGAGCCGATGGCCCTGGAGCCGCCGCGTCCGCCGCAACGCATCACCACGACGGCGCCGAAGTTCGAGGAAAACATCACCACGCCGGCCAATAACATCACCACGCCGCCCCAGGCGTGAGTTTTCTCTGCCTGTCTGCTGGCGGTCGCCTTTGCTGGTCCGGCAGGCAGGCAGAAGAGATTTTGCTTTATTCGGGCGCTTAACTCAGCGGCTAGAGTGCCATCCTCACACGGTGGAAGTCACTGGTTCGAATCCAGTAGCGCCCACTAAACACTTGTGCATTATCGCGCATGGAAAGGGACCCAAGCGCATAGAACCGCAACCCATCGAGGCTTAGGACGAATTTTGCACTTCGTTGCTCTTTCTTGCCTCTCCCTGCTGCGCCGGAGTTTGCGCTACAACTGCGCCGCTGTGTGCGCCTCTGGAAGGATGTTCAGAAACGCCCCGAACGGCCCCATGCGAAGGGTTCATCCGTCACGAGTCATGCCAACAATTCCTTGACAACACGCGCCGGTTGTTCCACGCTGGTTAGCTTTTGGTCCAGGCCCTGATAGCGATACGTGAAGCGCTGATGATCAAAGCCGAGCAGGTGCAGCACCGTGGCATGGAAATCGCGGATGTGGACCGGATCTTTGATGATGTTGTAGGAGAACTCATCGGTCTCGCCGTAGACGGTGCCTGGCCGGATGCCGCCGCCGGCCAGCCACATGGTGAAACAGCGCGGATGGTGATCGCGGCCATAGTTCTGCTTGGTTAGCTGACCCTGCGAATAGATGGTTCGGCCGAATTCGCCGCCCCAGATGACCAGCGTTTCGTCGTACATTCCCCGCTTTTTCAGATCTTGAATGAGGCCATAACACGCTTGATCGATGTCGCGGCACTGATCGGGCAGCCGGCCGGCGACATTGGCGTGCGTGTCCCAGTTGTTGTGATAAATCTGTACGAAACGCACGCCGCGCTCGACCAGACGGCGGGCCAGCAGCACGGTGTTGGCGAAAGTACCCGATTTTCGGGCCTCCTCGCCGTACAGCTTGAAAGTGGATTCCGGCTCGCGAGACAGGTCGGTTAATTCCGGCACACTGGCCTGCATGCGGAAGGCCATCTCGTACTGCTGGATGCGTGTGTTCGTTTCGGGATCGCCGACGGCACGATAGGTCATTTCGTTGAGTTTCTGCAAGCCGTCGAGTGTCTTGCGGCGGATAGCGGCTGGCACTCCCGGCGGATTGTTGATGTACAAGATTGGATCGCCAGAGGTGCGGAAGGAGACACCAGCGTGTTCGCCGGGCAAGAAGCCGGCTGACCACAAACGGGCCGAGATGGCCTGTACCTGTTCGGTGTTGGTCGGTTTGGCGACGAGAACGACGAAGGTAGGCAGATTGTGATTGAGCGAACCCAGGCCGTAGGAGACCCAGGCTCCCATGCAGGGCTTGCCGGTGACCTGGTTGCCGGTCTGGATGTAGGTGATGGCTGGCTCGTGGTTGATGGCCTCGGTGTACATGCTGCGGACAAAGCACAGATCATCGACCATCTTGGCTGTCCATGGCAGCAGCTCCGAGACCCACATGCCGCACTGGCCATAGCGGGCGAACTTGAATTTCGACGGCGCGATGGGAAAGCGTTTTTGGCCGCTGGTCATGGTCGTCAGCCGTTGGCCCATGCGCACCGAGTCAGGCAAGTCTTTGTCGAACCACTCCTGCATTTTCGGCTTGTAATCATAGAGATCCATCTGCCCAGGTCCGCCAACCATGTGCAGGTAGATGACGCTCTTGGCCTTGCCGGGAAAGTGCGTCTTTACAGACCCTTTTCCTCCAATAGAAGCGCCACGAACAGGATCGGCCTCCAGCAGCGAGGCCAACGCCGCCCAGCCCACGGCGTGCGAACCGGCGGCGAAAAAGTAACGGCGCGTGATGGCACGGGTGAATTCATGAAAGGGGTTCATGGGATCGCTCCTAAATCCTGAGCAGAGGTGCAAGGCCCCCGCTCAGGAGACCGGAAACTGTATCTTACTTATTCAACACCTCATCGAGATTCATCATCTCGTTAGCCAGCATTGTCCATGCCGCCAGGGTAGACGCATCCAACTGCGGATCCGCCTTTGCCTCACCGATGGTGAGCAATTTCTTGGCATCCGCAGCATTCATCTTGTAATACGCCAGCAGATCCTTCAGGCCCGCCTGCACCACTTTCATTTCCTCAGCACGCAGTGGACGGCACAAGAGCCGCCGGGCCATGAAATCGATGCGTGTTTCGTCGTTAGCGCCGCCTTGCTGGAGTGTCTTTTGTGCCAGCCAGCGGGCGGCCTCGACGAACTGCGTATCGTTGAGGGTTACCAACGCTTGTAGTGGTGTATTGGTGCGTTCGCGGCGAACGGTACAGACTTCGCGCGACGGCGCATTGAATATTTCCATCGACGCGGGCGGTGCAGAGCGTTTCCAGAAAGTATACAGACTACGGCGATACAATTTGTCGCCACTGTCACGGCGGTAATCGCGGGTGTTGCTGCCAATCATGGCCACTGCTTCCCAGACACCGTCCGGCTGATAGGGTTTGACACTGGGTCCGCCAATTTTGCGCACCAGCAGGCCGCTGGCCGCCAAGGCGTAATCACGGATCATCTCCGCATCAAGGCGATAGCGCGGACCGCGCGACAACAAGCGATTATCGGGATCTTTTTCGAGCTTCTCCGGCGTTACCTGCGCCGATTGCCGGTAGGTCGCTGAGGTGACGATCTGTTTGAAGAAGCGTTTGACGTCCCAACCGCTCTCACGAAACTCGACCGCCAGCCAATCGAGCAATTCCGGGTGCGACGGCAGTTCGCCGCTGGTGCCGAAATCTTCGCTCGTCTTGACGATGCCGGTGCCGAACACCTCTTGCCAGAAGCGATTGACGGTAACGCGGGCCGTCAGCGGGTTCTCCGGCCGCAAGAGCCATTGAGCAAAGCCGAGCCGGTTGCGCGGCAGTTCCTTCGGCATCGGCGGCAGCGACTTGGGTGTGTCTGCTTTCACTGGATCGCGGCGTTTATCGTATTCGCCGCGATAGAGAACATACGCCATCGGCTCACTGGGTTTCTCTTGCATAACGTGAGCCACGGTGCCGCGCGCCTTGATCGCCGATTCTTCCTGCTGCAAGGCCCGGATTTTCTTCGTCAAATCTTGATAGGCTGTATCGTGGCTCGTTAGCCATCCCTCGAATAGCTCGTTGGTTTCGGCGGCAGAGCGCTCTTTGACCGGCTTATTCAACAACCAGGCGCCGCGCGTACCTTTGACCAAACCTTCGATCTCCTCTCTCGGCAGCGTACGGTTATAGAGGCGCACGTCTTGCACTACAAGTCCATTGATGCGGGCCGAAGTGTGCCGCTGGCCGATCTTGAGTGGCACCTGAGTGCGGATGGTATTCCTCAAACTGGCAGCCTCGACGGTCGTTTCTTGCGGCACACCGTTGATGTACACTTTGATGCCGCTCGGCCGACCGGAACCGTCGTAGGTAATGAACAGGTGGTTCCATTGTCCCGCCTTCACCGGATTGCGCGATACCACTTTGACCGCATCGTCCGGCCATTTGTGGATGATGTGAGCGCCGACACGGCCGTTTTGTATCCACAGATCCCAGCCGCGATAATCGTGCATGTCATCCATGCGAGCCAGGATAGCGCCTCCAGGGACATTTTTTGTCAGCTTGACCCAGGCCCCGTAAGAAAAACCTTGGTTATTATCGAAATCACCGGCATCAGCCGCTTCCAGCGTGCCATCCGATGGAAGCTTGAACGCTTTCTCGGCAACATGACCGGCGTCCCAGGCAGCTCCGGATGCCAGTACCGCTGTGCGTGGTTTGCCGTCCACTGTCAGATGAATGGTCCCACCTTTGCCTTCGTTCAGCGCCGCATAGAAGCATAATCCCTCGCTGGAAACCGACCCGATCGGCGTCTCGCCAGTGCCACGGACAGCATTGGGATCAGCATCTCGTCGGTCAGACGCCAACCAACTGTCGAAATCGGCCCGGGCCGCCTGCTTGCGTGCCTCCATCTGTCTGCGGACCTCGGCCAGTTCCTTCGTCAATGCATTCCAGCGTGGCCGATCTTCTCTCTGCGGCACGAACACGACCGGCGGCGTGTCTTTGATGTTGCCGTCCATCGCCCCTTGCGTCGTGTTGTTGAAAAACGCCGCCATCGAATAGAAATCCTTCATCGTCAGTGGGTCGAACTTGTGATCGTGGCACACAGCGCAGTTGGCGGTCAAGCCGAGGAACACGCGGGCCGTCGTCTCCGTACGGTCGCGCGTGTAGAGAACCAGATATTCCTCCGGGATAAGTCCGCCTTCATTGGAGGTGATATTGCAGCGATTGAAGCCCGTGGCGACCAATTGATCGAGTGTGGGATTAGGAAGCAGATCGCCGGCCAACTGTTCGATGGTGAACTGATCGAAAGGCATATTGCGATTGAAGGCGTCGATGACCCAATCACGGTACGACCACATTTCGCGGTAGTTGTCGAAATGGATGCCATGGGTGTCGGCGTAGCGCGCGGCGTCGAGCCAGTAGCGGGCGCGATGCTCGCCCCAATGCGGCGAGGCCAGCATTTTCTCGACAAAGCGCTCGTAGGCGTCGGGCTGTTTGTCGGTGACAAACGCCTCCACGTCGGCCGGTTCCGGCGGCAGGCCCGTCAGATCGAGGCTGAGCCGCCGGGCCAAAGTACGGCGGTCCGCCTCCGGGGCCGGTTGTAAACCGTGTTTCTCCAACTCGGCGAGGATGAAATAATCGATCGGATTGCGTACCCAACGGGTGTTTTTCACTGCCGGCAGTGCCGGCCTTTGCGGCGGGATGAATGACCAATGCGGCTCATACTCTGCCCCCTCGGCGATCCAGCGCTTCAGGATCTCTTTCTGGGCATCGGTCAATTGTTTCTTGCTCTTGGGCGGCGGCATCAGGTGCGCTTTGTTGTTGGAGAAAATGCGTTCAACCAGAGTGCTTTTCTCGACATCACCGGGAACGATAGCTTCTGCCGCGATGGCATCGTCGCGGCGATCCAGCCGCAGATCAGCCTTGCGTGCGGCACTATCGGCGCCGTGGCAAGCGAAACAGTTCTCTGCCAAAATGGGCCGCACATCCCGGTTGTACCGGATCTTCTTCTCCGCCGCGTGCACGGATGAGCTAACCCCAGAGCCCCAGAGGATACAGAGAAAAAACAGAATCAGAGAAGATGGCAAAGAAGAGAGCGAGCGGCGTTTCATGGTTTTGTCTCCTTTCGTTATTTTCTCTCTGCGTTCTCTGGGACTTTGGGGTTAGCGTCTTTAGGCAAAGCTCGGCTCCAGTAGCGGGCGCCGGAATGGATGTGCTGAGCCATGGCTTTGCTGGCCGCCTTGGCGTTGCCGGCCAACAACGCCTCGACGATGGCCAGGTGTTCGCGGCCTTCTTCGGCGAGACGGTGGCAATCGTTGTGGACCTCATCATGCTGCCAAGAGACATCGCGGAAGGCGCGGAACAACGTCTTGAGCCGGGCAATCTCTTGGGCCAAGAAGGCATTGCCGCATGATTCCGCGATGAGGTCGTGCAGGCGGCTATCAACGGCGCGAGCCTCTTCGATGAAGCGCGTTCCTGGCCGCGGTCCGCGTGCCAGCATTCGCCGCAGATCCGTAGCCAGCGCGTGCAATTCGACCAGATCGATGCGGCCACAGGCAGAGCGCGTCGCTTCGCACTCCAGCACACGACGCACCTGGCAAATCTCGCGGACTTCATGCGGCGTGACGCGGCGGACACGGGCGCCGCGGTTGGGCAGCAGGTCGATGATGCCGATGCCGGCCAAGGCGATGAGCGCTTCACGGATCGGCGTATGGCTGACGCCGAAGCGTTCGGCCAACTCTTGGGTGACCAGGTGCTCGCCGGCGCGGAGACGACCCTGGAATACATCGGTTAACAATGCTTGCACAATCCTCTGGCGCCGCTGGCCATTGTGCAAGCGCGCCGCATCAATCTGATGAGAGGTGGGCACCGTTTTTCCTCCGCACAGTTTGGCAGCCTCGCATGGGGCACGAGGGTAGGTAAAGCTGGCGGCCCCATCGCTCGAAGGTCCAGAAAGAGCGACTGAAGGCTCGCCGGGGGGCAATGTAAATCTTATCCTCAGGAGGCGAAAAGGGCAAGAGATATTCTATAGAATTTTCCGAACTTTGTATAGAATGGTTCTGTTCCACCAGCCACCGTGCCAGCAAGGATATTCTTCTTCCCGCACTCGGGGTGGGAAAGAAAGAGAAGTATCGGAACAGCTGGAGGGGATTGTATGCTACCATGAGGACATGACCAGAAAAACCCAGTCATTTTCCTCACCTACCGTCACCTTTTGGGGCGCTGCCCGCAGCGTCACCGGCTCGATGCACCAGGTTGAGGCTTGCGGGCAAGCGCTGTTGTTGGATTGCGGACTGCACCAGGGCCGCCGTGCTGAGAGTTCCGTTCGCAACCGCCGGTTTCCCTTCCGGCCGCGCGACATCGCTGCCGTCTTGCTCAGCCATGCCCATATCGATCACTGCGGTAACCTGCCCAACCTGGTCAAACAGGGCTTTGCCGGTCCCATCTACTGTACGCCGGCCACGCGCGCCTTGGCCGCTGTCATGCTCGGTGATGCTGCTAAAATCCACGAAGAAGATGCCGAATATCTCCGTCGCCATCGCCAGCGAGACGAGCCGACGGTCGAGCCGTTGTACGATGGCCGCGATGTGTACCGGACGCTGCTTCGTTTGCGGGCCGTGCCCTATGACAAGCCGTTTGCCGTCGGGCCGGGACTGGAAGCAGAGTTCGTGGACGCTGGGCATCTGCTCGGCTCGGCAATGATTCGGCTGCGTGGCGAGGAGTCAGGCGGCACATGGAGCCTGACGTACACCGGCGATTTAGGCCGGCCGGGACTGCCGATCCTGCGCGACCCGGCCCCGGTGCCGCCGGCCGATCTCATCCTCAGCGAAAGCACCTATGGCGGACATCGGCATGAGGATGTTGTCGAGACGGCAGAA
>JAJPHU010000144.1 GCA_021325115.1 Planctomycetota bacterium
CCGACACGACCAACCCAACGGGCTGTACGTAGCCGAGCCATTCCAGGTGAGCTAGCGTTTCGGGATCCCGTGGCATGGGCAGTTTCGTAGGTCAGGCTTTCAGCCTGACCAGGTTAGCTTCGCCAAGTGATGCATCATCTTGAGTCAGGCTGGAAGCCTGACACTACTTCCGTCAGGCTGCAAGCCTGACGCTACACAGTAATTCGAGGCAATGGCACGCCGAAGGCCAGGCCAAGCCGCTCGCGGTATGCGGTTGAGCCGAATGACCACTGGCACGCATCCGTTGTCAAACCGGCTTTCACAGGGTTGTACTCCACATAATGGATGATTCGTTCGAGTTCATCCACACCGCGCGCCCAGTGATCGTAAGACTCTTCTTGCCAGAAGCTGCCTTGCAGCCCGAGGTGCCGATTACATTCACGCGCTGTGAAACTCTTGAGGCTGTGCATGATACGTTCTCGGGGCGAGCGCTTGTCCGATTCGTCTTTGAAGGTTTCGACCCACTCCGGTCTGGGACAGAATACCCAATGGATGTGACTCGGCATGACAACGAAGGCCAGCAGGTCATACCGTGTGCCGGCGAAGAAAAGCATCGCATCCATGACAACTCCGGCGAGCACCGGGTCGGCCAGATGACGCACCGCGGGTTCGCTATCCAGCCAGCGGTCGGCGCGTGCGAATAGACGTTTCCATTTTTGCTCAATCCAGGCCTGCTGGGAGAGACCGGGCGGCCGCGGCCGGGCCTCTAGCGCGTTTTTGTAGTGATCAAGATCCAGCAGACCGCGAGCAGGAATGCTACCGGCCAGACATGCTGTCACGAAATAGGTGGCGCCAGGCATGTCCCAGTGAGGAAGGTTACGGCGGCGAAAGGTTTCGTGGTTCGACATCGGTGTACCTCGGCGAAAATCCCGACAGGCTACCAGCGTACACGTAGCGACAGGCTTTCAGCCTGTCGGTCTGAAACTCGACAGGCTGAAAGCCTGTCGCTACCCCGTCACGGGCCACAGATAGACCAGACCCACCGGCTCAATCCGTGTCGCCTGGACGTTGTACAGAGTCGCGATCCGTTGCGGCTCGGTTTGCAGTTCCTGATCGATCAGCGTTAGCCGCTTGGCCCAGTAACGTTTGTTTGCTTCGAGCTGTCGCAGCTCATCCTCGTTCTCAAACATCGGTAGCAGGTTCTGTTGTTCGGCCCGGGCCTGTTTAGCCACGGTCGTGCGGATATGCCTTCCCTGCGTTTCGAGGATGCGCTGCATGGCCTTTGCTTCCTGTTGGCCACGGGCCAGCAGTTTCTGGGCGGCGTCGTGCGCGTATTCTTCGCCGCGCGCTTGCAAATGCGGCAGCAACTCCCGGAGATCGTGAGCCGCGGTTGCCAGAAGCTGCTCTTCAACACGTTTTTCAATACGTCGATTTGCGCGTCGGGTCAGCGAATCATGCAGCAATTGAAGCGTTTTGGTTTCCGCTTCACGCGCATACGGTGTCAGTGTGGTCTTGCGGATCTTGGGATCGATCCAGCGCGCGGTGACAGGCACGATCTCTTCGTGCAACCGGGCCGCGCCCGGCCCGTACAGGGACAGCCGCCCGAGCAGGATGGCGCGGGGAATCGCGTCGGTGGTCTGGGAGAGGCAAGCCCGCGAGAGGTCATGAAGAATAAAGCCCTGGGCCGTGAAGCGGCCGAGTAGTCGCTGGACGACACGGTGCTCCAGGTGAAGATGGACCACACCGTCGTCCATTGTCCCCGTATCCTCGAATACCACGGGGCGGATCGGTGACTCGCGCCGCCATTCCCAGAGCTTTTGGCCACGCTCACGCGCCGCACGCAGCGTGTCCAGGGTATCGGCCCAACTCGGATCGGCCGCCTCACGCTGGTCCAGTGCGGGGAATTCGAAGGTCGGGATGGCAGCCTTGCCGGCGGTCTCAACGCGGGCCTTGAGCGGTGGGGCGCCAAGCAGCTCTAGCGAGCAAGATATCGCCTGGCGAAACTGTTCCTCATTCAGAGCGATGCTTTCTTTTGATTTTTGGACAACGTCCTGC
The DNA here is from genome assembly GCA_021325115.1 of Planctomycetota bacterium. Taxonomy (GTDB): domain Bacteria; phylum Planctomycetota; class Planctomycetia; order Gemmatales; family Gemmataceae; genus JAJPHU01. The sequence continues at coordinate 2,035 of JAJPHU010000144.1, forward strand.
AGGGCCCTGATTTGTTGGCGTAAGGCGTTTTGCCGCTGGCGCGTCGATTCTAGTTCTTCCTCCACGATCTGCCGTCGATCGACTTCGAGATCGGCAGCGCGGATATCGCTCTCCAGGTCCTCAATCTGGTCCCTGCGGATACCGCCACGGAGCATCTCGGCCAGGCGCGCATCAATGACTTCGGCGAGGCTGCCCAGCTCTTTCTTGATGCGCTCGGTTTTTTGAACCAGGACGTTGAGAATGCGGTCTTCGGGCCGCTGGCGGTACACAAAGTAATGACAAAACACCTCGGCATGCGGTTGGAGCTTGCGGTCAATACGGCCGTTTCGCTGCTCCATCCGGCTGGGGTTCCACGGCACATCAAAGTGAAATAGGTTCCAGCAATGGGCCTGCAAATTCAGCCCTTCGCGGGCCGCGTCGGTCGCAATGAGGATCCGCACGGGATGGCGTCCTGGATCGGCATTGAAGGCCTGCTTGATGGCTTCGCGCTCATGCGGTGGCGTCGGACCGTGGTAAATCGCCAGGCGCTCGCCGGCACGGTCACTGCCCTCAATGGCACCGGCCAGCTGTTGCTGCAGGTAACGTTTGGTGTCCTCGTATTCGGTAAAGATGAGGGCACGCAGCTCGGTCCAGCGCGCCCCTGGTTCGCCCATATTCGGGCACATGTTTTTGCGGATCCATGCGAGCAGTTCGCGTACACGGGCGTCCGGCTGGGCACGGGCGGCGTCGGCGATCTCGGTCATTTCATCCAAAAGTCTCTGCTCACGCACAAACAATTTGTTTGCCGCTTCGCCCTTGCTCGGCGTCGTGGCGGCGGTGGCAGCCGTGATCTGCGCTTCCTCGTCGGCCTGCAGGTCTGCAATGGGTAGCGTCGCCCGGTCGTCGTCGCTGCCCGGCGGACTGACCAGTAGGTCGAGCGGCATCTCAGCGGCCAACGGCGGCGCGGCTTCCGCTTGTGAGGCTTCCCAGTGACGTTGCACTGTCCGGCGGTGGACGTGCAGGGTTCGGGCAAAGGCCTCGATCGAGGACAACAGCCGTTGCTGTAACCCGGTGATCAGCAAGCCGGCCGCCGCCTGCTTCCGACGTGTTTCTCCTTGCAGGCGCTCTTCGCGTAGCTGACGGTACTGATCCAACAAACCGGCCAGCTTCAGCTCCGGCGCATCATCCGGCAAGCCATCGATGTCCATCTGCACGACCCGGCGCACGGGAAAGCCGCCCTGAATTTCTCGGATGTCTTCTTTCAGTCGCCGGACCATGACCGCGTTCAGCAGATTGCGGTCTACCGGCACCCCTCGGCAAAAACGCTGCGGATCCATGATTTCCAGCAGGGCCGAGAAGCTATTGGAGTGTCCGTTGTGCGGTGTGGCTGAGAGGAAAAGCCGGTGTTCAAAGCGGGGCGCCAGGTCGCGAACGGCCCGCGTAATTTTGGAGTCGATCGCATACTTTTGTCCGCTCGACGGGGCCGCGTGATGGGCTTCGTCAAGAATCAGCAACGACCCACTGCGGAAATCTCCCAGCCAGTCGCGCAGGGACCCCGCATACGCTTCATCAATCAGCAGACGCTGTGAAACCAGGAAGCGCGCGTGCGTGCTCCAGGGATTGACACCGAAACCGCGTTCGCGCCGGACGCGCTGCACGTAATCCTTGTCCAGAATCTCGAACACGAGTCCGAAGCGGTTTTCCAGTTCTTCCTGCCACTGCCAAAGCATGGAGGGCGGACAGGATACGACGATCTCGCGGGCCTTCTTGCGAAGTAGCAGCTCGCGTGCGATCAGCCCCGCCTCGATGGTTTTGCCCAGGCCGACGTCATCCGCGATGAAAAGATTGACGCGCGGCAACAGCAAGGCTTTTTGAAGCGGTTCGAGCTGATAGGCGTCGAGGCGGATGCCGGCTCGAAAGGGAGATTGGAAAAGCCGCGGGTCGGTGGCAGTCACGCAATTCCAGCGAAGCGTGTTCAGGTAGGCGGCGAAGATTGTTGGCGGGTCAAAACCACGCCGGCTGAGGGCATCCCAGGCCTCACCGGTCAGAATCTGGGCATCCAGCTCACGCTCCCAAAGAACTTCCAGGCGCTGACCCTGGGCATCGTCGTCAACGCAGGTCAATTTGACCAGCGCGTTATCGCCTGCTTTGGCAGGCGCCACCGCCTCTTCGACAAGATATAGCCGTTGCCGAACCCGTGCGATTTGTCCGGGTAGTGGGCCGTTGCCAGAACTGGCCTGGCAGAACGCTTCAAACAAAGTGACTGGCTCCATCGATTGTGATGACGCGGCTCGGGCTGATTTCGCCGGCCACCGACGCGCCGTGGCCATCTGCGAACTTCGCGAGTGCCTAGCCGTGGCTCAGCCGGCGGTATGGTTTGGTTAGCACGTCAACACAATACGGACGATTTCGCTGGTTTACAAGGAGAATCTCCCCCGAAAAACCAGTCGCCTCCGTTTGGTTACGTGCCACAGCCGTGAGCGTGAAACCACCCTGCCGACCAGCATCGTTGGGACAGGTACGTTCTCTCAGTTCCCATGAGACAGGCTTGCGAGTATGCGCGGACGCCTTCAGGATACCGAAGCGCGCCTGGCTTCTGTCAAGCGCCGCTGCCGGCAAAACGCGAACTTTCCAAAATACATCGAACTTTTCACTCCACCCCGCCAAGTGAAAAGTGAAAAGTTCGCGCGTTTTGACGACGCAAAGTCACATCAATTCATGGGCTTTGGGCAACGCGCGAACTTTTCACCCCTGAAAAGCTCGCGCGGCCAAACGCAGCCTCGGCATGCCGGCCTGAATCTTCCTGTTAAAAAAGGCGTGATTTGACCCGGCAGCCCGGCCGGTTCGAGGCGCCGACCCGGATAGCGTGCGCGGCCCGATTTTGGTACGATAAAGGACTCCAAAATGCTTGCTTTCACGGGCCGAAATTGGATGAACCGGCCGACTTGCGACCCTAGCCGAGGGACCGAAACTTGCCTGATAATCTGCCACCCGATCAGCTGCCACCGAACACTCCTGTCACCGGCGACGGCAATGGCGACGCCTATGATCACCTGAGCATCGAGGACGAGCTGAAGGACAGCTACCTGACGTACGCCATGAGCGTCATCGTCAGCCGGGCCCTGCCCGACGTCCGCGACGGCCTGAAGCCCTCGCAGCGCCGCATTCTCGTGGCCATGAACGACCTCAACCTCGGCCCCGGCGCCGGCCGGGTCAAATGCGCCAAAATCTCGGGCGACACCAGCGGCAATTACCACCCCCACGGGGAAAGCTCGGTCTACCCCACGCTCGTCCGCATGGCCCAGCCGTGGGTCATGCGCGAAGTGCTCATCGACAAGCAGGGAAACTTCGGCTCGCTGGCCGGTCTCCCCCCGGCGGCCA
>JAJPHU010000117.1 GCA_021325115.1 Planctomycetota bacterium
CCGAATTAATGTCTGCAACAGCCGCATTCCAGTCTTCCGCCGCCCGGGATTCCACGCTCCGTCGCCCGAGCGCTCGCATCCTCTTTCTGATTAACCATCCGATTCAGGATCCAAGCTGCCGCTTCCGGGTATATCAATTTATTCCCTTCCTTCAACGCGCCGGCTTCGAGTGTGAGGTTCGCCCGTTCTCTACGCCGAAGTTGTATCACGCTGTGCGCGGCCGCGGAAAATACCTCGTGAAGACGCTGGAGACCTTGCGCTCTACCGGGCGGCGCCTGCGCGACATTCAAAGAATTCAAGAGTTCGACTTAGTCTTCATTCATCGAGAAGCCTTCCCTTTCTTTACTCCGGCATTCGAGAAACTCGTCCTTGAGCGTCATCGCAAAGTGATTTTCGGCTTCGATGATGCTATCTACTGCGGACACGAGAAAACCTCCGATCTGCCTCATCCGCTGCTATACAGGATCAAGTACGGCAGGGGCGTCGACGAGGTTATACGCCGCTGCGCCCTGGTCACGCCCGGAAGCAACACGCTGGCGGAATACGCGCGGAAGTTTAGTTCCAGGGTCACGGTCGTTCCGACGGTCATCGACCTGGAACAATACGCAGTGCGCGAAGAACGGCCATCCAGACAGGTTGTAATCGGATGGTTTGGCAGTCGTTCGACCTCTCCCTATCTCTCCGTGGTAGAGCCCGCATTGAGGCACCTCGCAAAGGCTTATGGCAACAGGGTCTCATTTTGCTTTTATGGTGATGGGGAATATTGTTCAGATTTGCCGAACTCTCGGGTAATTCCATTCGCGGTCGAAACCGAACACGCGGAATTGGGGAACATAGACATAGGGCTTATGCCCTTGCCGGATAATTCCTGGACCCGGGGAAAATGCTCTTTGAAGGCTTTGCAGTATATGGCGCGCGGAGTACCGGTCGTCACCTCTCCTGTGGGCATGGCGGCAGATGTCATTCAGCACGGATCAAATGGATACTGGGCTCGCAATGAGGAGGAGTGGTTCAGTTACTTGAGCCTTCTGATCGACAACGCAGCCTTGCGTCGAAAATTGGCATTGGCAGGACGCAAAACCGTTGAACAAGCTTACTCAGTACAGGTGTGGGCTCCGAAGCTTATTTCGCTATTTGAGTCGGTGTTGCGAGATGCTCCTCTCGAAGCGTAATCGACAAAGTTGATCACTTCCGCTCCGCTGTTCCCGCCTGATCTCATACCCTCCCCTGTAAATCTCCCCGACAATAGTTCATCTCCCGCGTGGCCCACCGCGTTCACTGCTTCTCCACAATGTGTTTGACGGAGCAGATGCTCCAAGCCCCTCTTTCGCGGAGAATCATTGCCCCACGGCAACGGCCTTGTCAGCTACCGGGTGCACCCATGAGTCCTGTCGCGGCATCGCGCCGGCAAGCAGAAGAACAGCGCCACAAAACATAAGCGTGTCCGCCATGTAATTAAATCCCACGATGCTGGCGCGCTCCACTATCGCGATCGGCACGTATGCGACTAACTCTACCAGGACAAGCGTGGCGCCCAGCCATGTTGCTGCCGTACGCGCTCTCTTCCCGATGAGCAGCGGAAGCCCCAATACTGCGTAGGCAGCCGCTGCCAGGTATGTCCAAAAAGCGTGGCCGAAGACGTATTGCGGGGTAAGCATTTCGAGCGGAACGCCGGGAACGTGATCTGCGTGCATAAATTGCTCCACGCAGTAGAACAGCACTGGAACCGCGATGAAGTAGCGCGCGATGGTTGCGAAGACCTGCGTCCGGGCACCACGCCTCGGCTCTTCACCACCAGCCATCAGACTGGCCGCGAGCGCCAAAGCCCCGCCGCTGAAAGAGAGTTCCCGCAGTGTCAGCGCGGCAAAAAAGCGATTTCCGGGGTGGTGTGCCCAGCCCGGGGCATCCATCACGACCACAAAAAGACAAAATGTCAGCGCTACAAGACTTGCCGCGAGCCGCGCCTGGATCCTGGTCGCCATGCTTAGCCCGGCTGCAATAAAACAAGCGCCTACAAAGTACGCCCAAAACAGGTGCCATGGAATCCATTTGGGCACCAGTGAGGCGATTTCTGCCGTAGCTGTGAAATGTTCGCTGCCGAATGCGGCCAGCGGCGCCGCGTAGAACATCGGCCCTAGGGCAATCAGCTTTTCGAGCCCCCGGGCCCGTTGCCACTCGCCACGGATAATCATTGTGACCAGGCCAGCGAAAATAACTATTGCAAAGACCAGATAGGCCCAGATCACCTGGCTTGGAAGGACGAACATCGCGCTGACACTCATCGGATTCATGCTGCTGCTCCCAGGCGCGTTCCTTGGCCCCGCCGCTTGCGGCGGGATGTCTTACTGCTGACGCGGCTATTATTCAGCCGAATTGCTCAGAAATCAAAGGGACATTAGCTGGCTTTTAAGGCCAATTTGGTGGAGGCCAGGACTACGGTGTGTGCAAACGCCGGCCACGAGAAGAACACAAAAGCAAGGTGACCCGTCCGTGGCGATCCGAAAGCGCGCGGTTGCAGCTTAGAACGCGGTGTGCCCAGCTCTTCATACGCCTCACGATCATACGTCTCACGATCCCAAAAGCAGTCGCACCAGGAAGACGCCTAAGCTACAAACCCCAAGTCCGGCGCGGGTTTGGCTGTACAACGGCTAAGTTGCTGCTCATCATCGAAGGTGCTGAGTGCCAGAGATGTTCAAGATGAGGAAAGTACTAACCGCCATTATCGTCGCCGTAATGATTTCAACCGTCGCCTGTGGGGGAATGGCCACAAACAACTCGACCGACTCCAACGGGAACACCAGCACTCCTCCGCCCCCTCCGCCTCCGCCGCCTCCACCACCACCGCCACCTGCGGCCGACATTACCGTCGTGAACCACATCATCTACATGATGCAAGAGAACCGCGGCTTCGACGAATACTTCGGGCAGCTGAATGCCTATCGGCAGTCGCAAGGCTTGGACGCTGACGTGGATGTCACGCCCGCGACTGCATCCCAGCTATCGTTCGACAAGACGACAACGTTCACCCCCTTCCACATGGTTTCCATGTGCACGGAGGAGTTGAGCTCATTCTGGAATGAGAGCCACAATGACAGGAACCACAAAGATCCGACCTCGGCGACGGCTGTGATGGATGGCTTTGCCAATTCGGCCGGCAACAATTCTCGCGCAACCAACGGCTTCGACATCAACGGGCAGCGCGTCATGGGTTATTACGACGACAGCGATTTGCCCTATTACTACTTCATGGCAACACAGTTCGCGATCTCGGACCATTGGTTCTCACCGCTAATGTCAAACACTCCCTCCAGCCGGCTGTATGCGATGGCTGCGACTTCGCAAGGAGTTATTGACAAGCCGCTGACACAGATAAAGGCGCCCACCATCTTCGACGAACTTCAGGCAGCCGGCATTACCTGGAAAAACTACGTTCAGGATTTTCCCAACGGCAGTTCGCTCAAGCCGTTTCCGGCGTTTTCAAAATATCTGAACACAAATATCGTTCCCGCCTCGCAATATTTCGACGATCTCAAGAACGGGACATTGCCGCAGGTGGCTTTCATTGAGCGCGATTCAAAAGATGGCCTGGACGAGCATCCAGGCCAGGGCATCAGCGTGCAAAAGGGCGCCGCTTACGTGGCCACTCTTATTAACGCGCTGATGGCGAGTAGTTCGTGGAAGGACTCGGTCTTCTTCTTGACTTATGACGAGGGCGGCGGTTTTTACGACCACGAGCCTCCAGTGCAAACGGTGTCGCCGGATGGCATACCACCCATGATCCTTCCGAATAATATTTGCGCCACCACCACCGGCCCATCGTGCGATTTCACTTATACGGGTTTTCGTTTGCCCAACCTTGTGGTCTCACCATTTTCCAAGCCGCACTATGTAGACCACACGCCCATGGACACGACTGCGATCCTGACCTTCATCGAAAAGAGATTCAAGCTTAAGGCGCTCACCGCGCGTGATGCGGCACAGCCCGATATCAGCTACTTCTTCGATTTCGGCGGCGCTCCGAATGCCACGCCCCCAACCCCTCCGGTCCAACCAACCAACGGACCCTGCTACGTAACCTCGCTACCGTGATTGAGCCGCTGCCTGCCTAGAGACGTAATGCCACAATGGGCCGCCGGAATTGCGCCTAAGTGGGCTGCTCGACGTCGGCGATGGCGTGTAGCTTCTAAAGGCGTCCGCTTGAGCTAAAAAGTGCAGCTGATGAGTGAAGTGTCCAATTCTCGAATCGAGCGGGAACCAAGCAGGCGTATGGTCCGCTCCATGTCCTCGATTAATATTTGGAGAGCACGGGACACACCCGCTTCGCCTCCAGCAGCCAAGCCGTATGCGTATGCGCGCCCGATGAGCA
>JAJPHU010000357.1 GCA_021325115.1 Planctomycetota bacterium
CATTCCAGCCGCCATAGGGTCCATTGGTCGGGAACTGCCCGCAGCACGACGGCAGTTTGCCGTAGGTCTCATGGCAGTTGTGGAAGCCAAGGACCTGCTGTTTGAGATTGTTCTGCGATTGAGAGCGAGCGGCAGCTTCGCGCACCTTTTGCACCGCCGGCAAAAGCAGACCAATCAAGATGGCAATGATAGCGATAACCACCAGCAGCTCGATGAGGGTGAACGCGCGTTTACCACCCCCCCTCATCATATGCACATTTGTGCATATTTTCCGGGTGTCGCTTCGCATAGAAAGACCTCGCTTTCTAACAATGGGCGAAAAAGATAAGAAATCAACACGCGAGGGAAACTTCTCTCGCGATTGCACAGCCTATTCACGTCCAGCTTGGGATTGCGAGTTCCCACGAACACGAAATAGTAGAGGCATAAATCCTCTATTTTCTTAATATTTCTTTGTAATGCCGGAACATCGCTCCGTCAATACAAAAGCAAAGAAAAAGTATAAAAACGATACGATCATGCTACCTTTTTCAGATTATCGATCTTTCTCTTCCTCTGCCGGCACGCGCCTGGGTCTGCTACTGGCGTTTCTCGTCGTTATCTTGGCGTTTCTGTTAGCCTCGTTTCCGGCGCGGAATAGCGATGTCTGGCTGCATCTGGCGCGCGGGCGGCTATTGGCTCAAGGAGCGTCCCCCGCGACGATGCCTCCCGATCTTGCTTTCGATCGATTGGGCAACCAGACCTGGCTCTACGATCTCTTCTGCTATGGCTGCTACCAAGCCTTGGGCGATGCAGGACTGATGTTTATCAAGGCGTTGCTGGCGGCCGGCATGGCTTTCGTATTGTTCCGAGCCGGAAGCGTAAGAGATGGCAAAACATCCGTCGCTTACGCTTCCGGTTCGTTCGGCGCCAGCCTGGCCCTTTTGACGATGAGTCCGTACCTGCAACTCCAGCCGGCGCTGGTTTCCTGCTTATTCCTGGCCCTCGCCTTCCTCCTGCTTCACCAGCCGGCTAACGCCGGCCGTTCGCCTTTTTGGCTGCTGTTGCTTCTGTTGGGAATATGGGCCAATACGGATCGCTGGTTCGTGCTCGGTCTGGGGGTCGTGGCCCTGGCATGGCTGGGCGAGGTGCTGGATGCTGCCGAGACTTCCGGACTACAAGCATCTGCGAGCGCTCTGCTCCGCCGCAGCTTGGCGTTCTTGGTGCTGGCTGCGGCATGTCTGGTTAATCCGTCTCATTGGCATACCTTCCTGTGGATCTTCCACCCGGCAGCTTCCGCTGCTGGCTCACCTTTTGCGAGTACCTATTTCGCTAAAATAGGATGGGGGCCGGCAAGCTTGGCCTACTTCGTCTTACTGGGATTAAGCCTCCTCTCGTTCGTCGCTGTTCTTCCGCACAGGCGCTGGCAACGTTTTCTTCTCTGGCTCGGTCTGGCGCTGTTAAGCACCTGGCAGGTGCGTGGGATCCCCTTTTTTGCGGTTGTGGCCGGTCCCGTGCTGGCGTGGAACATTCAGGATTTTCTCGCGCGACAGCGCTTACGCGCGGGAAGCGTAAGCAACGGCCCCGATCCGTCGCTTACGCTCCCCGCGCGCGGGGGAGCCGCTCTGACCGCGCTGATGGTCATGATTCTTATCATCTGCGCCTGGCCGGGCTGGCTTCAGGCCCCGCCGTTCGGCCCGCGCCGCTGGGCTTTCGATCTCCCTCCAGCGCTGGAGCGCGGCGCCACAGCTGTCCGCCGCTGGCATGAGGAGGGCAAGCTGGCAGCAGACCGCGGCGGGCTTCATCTTTCTGCCGACACGGTCTACACCTTCGCCTGGTTCTGCCCCGCAGAAAAGCGGCTGCGCCTGACCACGCAAGGATCGGCCGCCCAATGGCGGCAGCGGATGCGTGGTGAGGGTATCGATTACGTTGTTGTCTACGATACGGATCGCGATCGTCTTTCTTTGATCTTGGGCGGCCTGGTCGTGGATACGGAGCAATGGCCACTGCTCTATCAGGAGGGCGATCTGGCGATCTTTGGTTGGCGCGATCCGGATCAGGCTAGCTCCGCCGATCGGTTTCGCAGCTGGCAACTGGATCTGAATCGGCTGGCGTTTCATCCTGCCCCGGACAAGAAAGCCCCTGCCGAAGCGCCCGATCCGCAGGCGACGCGGTCCTGGTGGGATGCTTTCTGGAAAGCCGCGCCGCCGCGCTCAATCGACCGCGATGAGGCGCTGTTGCACTTGCTTCATGCCGAGGCGCTCGCGCGTCTGGCGCCGTTGCAGCACCGGAGCCACTGGGAAAACAGCCAGGCCGCCGCCCTCATCGGCGCCGCCGGTGCTTGGGCCTCTCCTCTCGCGCTATGCGATGCTTCTCTTCGGATCGCCCTGGTGGGACCGCAAGCATCCGGCGACCGACTGGCCGCGACTTTACAAAGCCGCTACGTCTGGCAACGAGACGATGCACCGCCTGCTCTTTATTATCTGGCCGTGCGTGCGGCGCGGCGGGCCGTGGCGACCAATCCGGAGGATGCTGCGGCTTATCTCCTGCTCGGCGAAAGTTATCTGGGACTGCTCCATGCTACCCGAGAACGCGCCTGGGGCGCCCAACTGCGCCCCCTCGTGCAACTGCGGCAGGCCCAGGCCAGTGCTGCCCTCAACCGTGCTCTGGCTCTTCGTCCCAATTTTCTGCAAGCTCACCTTCATCTGGCCCGGCTTTATCAGGAGATGGGTTATCTCGATCTGGCGCTGGCGCATGGGGACAGCGCTTGCCGGTTGGCCCGTCAGGCTGGTCCTCCTGCTGGCGTCAGCCCCGATGAATTCCAATCCAGCCAGGCCGGCAAAGAGGCGGAAGTGGAGCAGATGGCGCAGAGAGTGCAAAAGCGCACGGATGCCGCCGCCCTGGCTTCGGCCAACAGCCCGACGCGGCAGCGGGCCTTTGTGGCGTTTCAAAACGGCTTGGCAGAAAAAGCTCTAAATATACTATTGGAATCTCACTTATCTGCATTTGGCAATGAAGGCATGGAATTGGAATTGGAGCTGCTTCTGGGCGTGGGGCGTCCGTGGGACGTTCAAGAGTGGCTGCGTCCCGAACATAAAGATAAACTTGGCCCTCTCTCGTACAGCTGGTTCCGCACTCGTGCGGCGGCGGCTTGCGGCGATTACGCACGTGCGGAGAAGGAATGTGCGGAAGCGGCCCATGCTCTGGTTCAAGGACCGGAGGATTCGCAACCGCTGCGCTGGCGTGAGAAAATGGCTTTGACCTTCGCCATGCTCGTGCTGAATGGGCAGAGAGGCCGAGACGCTTCATTCGCCGATTTGTTGCTGTGGCACAATCAGGCGATGCTGGTCGCCCAGATCCAAGATCAGATCCAACGGTTGAGGCAGCAGGCTGATTGGACCGTTCTGGGCGGTCTGCTCGCCCTGGAAGAAGGCAAGACAGAAGAAGCCAAGTCGGCCTTCCGCGCCGCGCTGTCTCTGGGGAAAGATAAGGCCGCGGCAGCAATGGGCGGCCTGGATTTTAATAGCCGCAGCCTCGCTCAGAGTTATCTGCACTGGTTGGAATAGACGCCGGAAATAAAAAACACCTTCAGAATTGGCGAGCGGCGACGCCGGGCTTATACTGCACAGAGACGGCACAGCGGCCGAAACGCTGTGCGCCTGCCTCCCTGGGCCGCCCGTATATTGCACGCGTTCCTAAACGGAAATTCTGGGAACGAAAAAACGTGCCGCAGCCGAGGGAACATCCCCAAACCCCTACCAAGGTTTCTCCATGAAGACGAAAACTCTGTTGGCCATCTCCCTGCTGTTTTTGAGTGTTGTCTGTCTCGCCCTGATGTCGCTCCACGCTGCTCCTGCGCACAATTACGATTGGCCCTGGTGGCGCGGCGTCAATCACGACAATATCTCCACCGAGACGGACTTGCTCAAGAGTTGGCCCCAGGGCGGGCCGAAACTGCTGTGGACCTTCAACGATGCCGGCATCGGCTATTCCGGTCCGGCCGTCGTCGGCAATCGGCTATACGCAATGGGCGGCGATGAGAAGAATGATTTCGTCTTTGCCGTGGATGTCGGCAAAGGCACGAAAGTGTGGTCCACGCCGATCGGACCTTATGTCCGCAACGGCTACGGCAGCGGACCGCGCAGCACGCCTACTGTGGATGGCGCTTATCTGTACGCGCTCAGCTCGGATGGAGTTCTCGCTTGCTTGAAAGTCAACGGCGGCGAAAAAGTCTGGTCGGTACGTCTGAAGGAAGATCTGGGCGGCACCCGACCGGTCTGGAACTATTCGGAATCGCCGTTGGTCGATGGCGAGCAGATCATCTGTACGCCTGGCGGCTCGCGAGGGGCGATGGCGGCGCTGGATAAGAAAACGGGTCAAGTCCTGTGGCGGAGCAAGGAACTTACCGATCCGGCAGGGTATTCCTCAGCGGTCCCTGTCACCATCGGCGGCGTGCGCCAGTATGTGCAGTTGACCATGAAAGGCGTGGCCGGCGTCGCTGCCAAAGACGGCCGGCTCCTATGGTATTACCGCAACCCCAAGTACCGCACCGCTGTCATCCCCTCGCCGATCATCCGTGATAACTATGTCTACGCCGTGGCCGGCTACGGAGCGGGCGCCGTCTTACTCAAACTGACGCCGGACGGCGACGGCACCAAGGCCGAGCAGTTTTACGACGAAGACGCCATGCGCCTGATGAACAATAAGCACGAGGGCGTCGTGCTTCTGGGCGATTATGTTTATGGCTGGTCGGATAACGGCGGCTGGACGTGCCAAGAATTCAAGACGGGCAAGAAGATGTGGCAATCGAAGGCGTTTGGCCGAGGATCGCTGACCAGCGCCGGTGGCATGCTTTACTGCTACAGCGAGGACACCGGCACACTGGCGCTTGTCGCTGCCAGCCCCGAGGGATGGCACGAGAAGGGACGTTTCACGATACCCCAGCAGGGCAAGCCCCGAGAAAGGGTCATTTACAAGAACAACATCTGGACCTATCCGGTCATTGCCAATGGCCGGCTGTATCTGCGCGATCAAAATTTGATTTTCTGTTATGAGGTGAAGTAACAGGCCATTTGGTTAGTCGTGTCCCCCAGGAGCACGCATTCGTGCTCTCCTGAGGGACACGACTAACCAAGAGCAATCGCTATCGAGGACAGGCATGTTCGCCGCGCCGCAGGACGACCTCAGACGAGCGGAGTTGGCCGACTGGCAAGCACAACGTCTGTCCCATCTTCTGCGCGAAATCCTGCCCACCAACCGCTTCTACGCACACAAATTGCAAAATATTTTGTTCCTTCGAGGCGCTGACACGGCTCCGTTCGCTGAGCTGGCGCGCCTGCCCTTCACTACCAAAGCGGAATTGCTAGAAGATCAAGCACAACATCCACCCTACGGCACGATCCTTACCTATCCCATCGAGCGCTATAGCCGGCTGCATCAAACATCCGGCACGGCAGGTCGGCCGCTACGCTGGCTGGACACACCGCAAAGTTGGTCGCGGCTGCTGGATTGCTGGGTGACGATGTTTCGCATGATCGGCGTCGGCCCGGCAGATCGGCTATGCTTTCTCTTCTCGTTCGGCCCGTTTCTCGGCTTTTGGACGGCGTTCGAGGCAGCGGCCCAGCTGGGCTGCCTGTGCTTGCCTGGCGGCGGATTGAGCAGCTCGGCCCGGCTGCGCTTTCTGCTCGACAACGCAGCGACCGTCGTTCTCTGCACGCCGACCTACGCTCTCCATCTGGCGGAAGTGGCTCGCAACGAAGGGATCGACCTGACCGGCTCTTCGGTGCAAAAGCTCATCGTGGCCGGCGAGCCAGGCGGCAGCATTCCGGCTACTCGTGCCCGTATCGAGAGCGCCTGGGGAGCACGGCTATTCGATCACACCGGCATGACGGAAACGGGGCCGCTGGGGATTGAATGTTGCGAGCATCCCGGCGGTCTACATCTTTTGGAGACGGAATGTATTGTGGAAGTGATCGATCCCAACACGACGCTGCCCGTACCAGCCGGGACTGAAGGCGAATTGGTGCTGACCACGTTCAATCGACCGGGCAGCCCGCTGGTGCGCTATCGTACCGGCGACCTGGTGCGTGTCGATCCGCGGCCGTGTCCGTGCGGCCGGGAACTGGTGCGGCTGGACGGCGGCATTCGCGGCCGGGTCGATGACATGATCGTCATTCGCGGCAACAATCTGCACCCCAGCGCTTTGCAGACGATCTTACATCGTTTCCCGGAAGTGGCGGAATATCGCATGGAGGTCGATCACACAGCGGCGTTGCCGGTACTGCGCATCGAGGTTGAGCCGCATCCCGGCATTGCCAGCGATACTCTGGCTGAGCGTGTCGAGCACGTCATCCACACGGAATTGCTGTTCCGTGCTGAGGTCCGCACCGTCCCCCCTGGAAGCCTGCCGCGTTTTGAGATGAAAGCCCACCGATTGTTGCGGAAAAACGATGAGGGGACTGCAAGCGATTCTCGGAAATCGTAAAACAGCATAGGTTCTCACTAGCCCGAGGGGCGAGTGAGGGCGGCCCTCACTTACCCCTCGGGCTGGTGAGAAAACGAGAGATTTCCACTCATGAAGCGTTACCTCTCTCTGTTGGTTCTGTTTAGCGCGGCGACGTTTGCTGCTGCCGGCAACTGGTCCTTCTGGCGTGGCCCGGAACAAACCGGCGTCTCCCGCGATACCGACTTGCCGGACACCTTTGCCGTTGGGTCCAAACCGCAAAACATCATCTGGCGCGCTCCTTACGGCGGTATTACCACGCCGATTGTGCAGAACAACCGCGTCTACATCATCAACAAAGTTGGCGAGAATGAGAGCCAGCAAGAGCGTGTCATGTGCTTCGACGCCAAAGATGGCAAAGTGTTATGGGAACACAAATTCAATGTCTTTCTCACCGACATCGTCGCCGACCGCCTGGGCTGGACCCAGATGGTCGGCGATCCGGAAACCGGCAACGTCTATGCTCACGGCACGCAAGGTTTTCTGATTTGCTTCGACAAGGATGGCAAAATTCTTTGGCAACACTCGTTGACGGAGGAATACGGCCGCATCAGCGGCTACGGCGGACGCCTCATGAGTCCGATCGTCTTTGAGGACCTGCTCATCATGCCGATGATTAACGCCAACTGGGGCGAACAGACGATCGGTTGCACGCGCCTGGCCGCTTTCAATAAACGCACCGGCGAGGTAGTGTGGTGGGCATCGGCAAACCATCGCGTCAAAGATACCAATGCCTGCGTGCCGGTGACGGCCAAGATCGGCGGACAATGGCTGGTGCTGTGCGGTGGCGGCGATGGCGGGCTGCATGCTTTCAAAGCCCGCACCGGCGAAAAAGTGTGGAGCTACCTTTTTGGCGAAGGCGCCATCAACGCCGCGCCGGTGGTGGAGGGCGACCGCATTTATGCCGGCCACGGCGAGATCAATCTGTCGGGCGGTCAAGGTAGCGTCATCTGTCTGAATGGAGCCAACGTCCAGGACAGCAAGCCGGAGCTGATCTGGAAAGTAGACGGCATCCGTGTCAAATATGCCTCGCCACTGTTGCATGATAATCGCCTGTACGTGTGTAACGTCGTCGGTGAGCTGTTTTGCCTCGATGCCAAAAATGGTAAGGAATTGTGGAAGTATCAGTACGGCCAGAACACGCGCGGCTCGCCGGTATGGGGCGATGGCAAAATCTACTTACCGGAGCTGGATTCGCGTTTTCATATTCTCAAGGCTGACGATAAGAGTTGCAAGGAATTGGCTTCGGTGTTTTTCCGTGGCAAAGGCGAGGAACCCGTAGAGCTAACCGGCAGTCCCGCTATTGCCGATGGACGGATCTACTTCCTGACGAGTGAAGAGTTGTTGTGCATCGGGCGAGCGAGAGGCGTTAATCCTCCGGTGAATACCCACCGGGGAGACAACACCCCCCGCTCGCCCGATGCCAAACCGGCGCACTTGCAAGTAGTGCCGGCGGATGTGGCCTTGACGCCGGGACAAAGTGTCACGTTCAAGGCGCTGGCCTACGATGACAAAGGCGAACTAATCGGCGAGGTCAAGGCCGACTGGTCGCTGGCAGGACCGTTGCCGCCGCAGTTTCCCATCGGTTTCCCGAACCCGCCCGCTCCCGGCAAAGAAGCATCGCCGCCTCCGCCTATGAAAGGCGAGCTCAGCGACACCAATGGCACAACCACGAAGCTGACCGTTGGCAACACGCCGCCAGCGCAGTTTGGCCGCGTAGTTGCCAAGGCCAACGGTCTGACGGCGTATGCCCGCATCCGCGTCGCCCCAATTCTGCCGTATACTCCCGATTTCTCAAAAATTCCCGTGGGCCGCACGCCCGGTGGCTGGGTTAACTGTCAGGGCAAATTTTCCATGGTCAAGATGCCGGACGGCACGTTTGCCTTGAAGAAGCGCAACGACGCTCCTAGCCCACTGGTTGCCCGCGCTCACGCCTTCATCGGTTTGCCAAACATGACCGGCTACACCATCCAGGCTGATGTGCAGGGCACCAAGGTCAAGGGCGAATTGCCGGATATGGGCGTTGATGCTAACCGCTACAGCTTGGTGCTGATCGGCAACACGCAGCAGTTGCGTTTAATCTCGTGGGACGCTCTGCCGCGCATCGACAGTACTATCGCCTTCCCCTGGCAGCCCGGCGTCTGGTATCGCATGAAGCTCACTGTCGATGTCAAGGAGGACAAGGCCATCGCCCGCGGCAAGGTCTGGCCGCGTGATCAGCCGGAACCGAAGGAATGGACGGTTGAGGTCGAAGATTCAACGCCCAACCGCGAAGGCGCCCCTGCCCTGTATGGCAATGCCACTGCCGTCGGGGGGCCGCAAAGCCCCGGTACAGAAATCTTCTATACCAATGTCAAGATCACGGCGAACAAATGAAAACGGGCGAGCAGGAATGTGAACCCTCTGGTTGCAAAGAAACCGGGGGAGTTACCCCCGCTCGCCGACGGGATAAGGAAGCGAAATCCATGAAATCTCTCGCGCATTTTCGTCACCTCCTTTCGTTGGCCGCGACCGCTCTGGTTTTCACCGTGGTCCTCGGCGTTGTGAACCTGCGTTCTTCCCCGGATGCGTCATCCGATGTCGGCAAGATCGATTGGCCGATGTACGGCGGCAGCCTGTCGCGCGATCTGGTCAACCTCGCTGCCAAAGGCATCCCCACAACCTGGGATACAGCCAAAGGTGAGCACATCCTGTGGAGCGCCGAGCTGGGCAGCAAGGCTTACGGCGGGCCGATCGTGGCCGGGGGACGCATCTTCGTCGGCACCAACAATGACAAGCCGCGCGATCCGGCCATCCAGGGCGACAAGGGCGTCCTGATGTGTTTCGATCAGGCGACCGGCAAGTTCCTCTGGCAAGCGGTCCACGATAAGCTGGCGGCCGGACGCGTCAACGATTGGCCCGAAGAAGGTATCTGTTCCAGCCCCATCGTCGAAGGCGATCGGCTCTACTACGTCAACAACCGTGCCGAGGTCGTCTGCGCCGATGTTGCCGGCGAGAACGGCAAAGTCAAGGTCTACTGGAAGCTGGACATGATCGGCCAGTTAGGCGTATTCCCACATAATCTCGCCGTTTGTTCGCCGCTGATCGTCGGCGATACGCTATTCGTCGTCACGGCCAACGGTGTTGATGAGGGCCATATCAATATCCCTCGGCCCGATGCGCCCAGCTTCTTGGCTCTGAACAAAAAAAATGGCGCGGTTTTATGGCAGAGCAACGCGCCCACTCAGGCGCTCGTCGAAGCCCGTCAGCGCGGCACCAAGGTCCGTATCCGGGAAGACCTGGTCGATAAGGGCAAATTGTTGATGCACGGTCAATGGTCCAATCCCGTCTATGCTGAGCCGAACGGCAAACCGATGATTATCTTCCCCGGCGGCGACGGCTGGATGCGCGGCTATGATCCCAAAAACGGCGAATTGCTATGGAAATTTGACTGCAATCCCAAGGGCAGCAAATATGTCCTCGGTCCCCGGGCCACACGGAGCGATTTCGTCTCCACACCAGTGATATGGCAGAACAAGCTGTACATCGGCGTCGGTCAAGATCCGGAACACAAAAAAGGCGTCGGCCACCTGTGGTGCATCGACATCACCAAGACACCGAAAAATAAAGACAAAGACCTCACCCCCATTAACAACAATTTCGATCCCAAAGCAGAGATCAACAAAGACTCCGGTTTAGTCTGGCACTACGGCGGCAAAGCCCCGGAGGATTACGATCGCAATTATCTCTTTGGACGCACCATGAGCACCTGTGCCGTACAGGACGGCCTCTGCTACGCCGCCGACTACGACGGCTACATCTATTGTCTCGACGCCTATACCGGCGTGAAATACTGGGAAGACAAACTCGGGGCCGATACCTGGAGTTCGCCGTACTGGGTGGACGGCAAAATCTACATCGGCACCGAAAACGGTACGATGCGGATCTATCAGCACGGCAAAACCAAGAAGCTCTTGAAAGTCATCGATATGGGCGCCGAGGCCATTCGCGCTACACCTGTGGCAGTCGGTGGCGTGTTGTACGTGATGACGGAGAACCCCACCAAACTGTGGGCGATCGGCGCCAAGAAATAAAGGATAAACAGAATGCGACGGCGATTGTATTCACGAAAGCTCTTTCTTGCTGGATTGTTTCTTCTGTTGCCTGGTGTGGGCTGTTTGGGAAGCGGCACCACGTACTCTATCAAAGGAGAGGAGGATGCCCCGGCGCCCGCGGTTAAACCTGGTGTGCGTTCCTGGCCGATGTTCGGTGGTACCGTCCATCGCAATCTGGCCAATCCTGACGAGACCGGCCTCCCCGACAACTGGAGCATCCAGGAAGGCAAGACCAAGAACATCAAGTGGTCAGCCAAGCTAGGCGACAAGGCGTTGGGTGGTCCTATCGTGGCTGGCGGCCGCGTTTTCGTCGGCACCAATCGCCCGCATGGTTCCAGCGAAGAAGAGTACAAGGGCGTGCTGATCTGTTTCCGCGAGTCGGACGGCAAGTTCCTCTGGCAAGCAGTCCACGACACACTCAAGGACGGTACGGGGGCGCAGAATTACGGCATCGTCTCTTCGCCATGCGTCGAGGGCGAGCGCGTCTATTATGTCAGCAACCGCTGGGAGGTCATCTGTGCCGATGCGGCCGGTGACGACGGCAAAGCCAAGATCCTGTGGAAGCTCGACATGATTAAGGACCTGCACGTCTATCCCGGCGGCATCGCTGGCAGTTTATCGATCTGTTCGCCGCTGATCGTGGATAATCTCGTTTTCGTCGTCACGGCCAACGGCGCAGAAGGCAAGGGCAAGGTGCCCGCGCCAGATGCCCCGAGTTTTATTGCCTTGGATAAAAACACCGGCAAAGTAGTGTGGCAGGACCATTCGCCGGGCAAGAACATCATGGACGGCCAATGGGCCAACCCGGCGGCGGCGAAGGTCAACGGGCAATGGCATGTCTATTTCCCCGGCGGCGACGGCTGGCTATACGCCTTCGAGGCCAAGACCGGCAAGTTGGTGTGGAAATTCGACTGTAATCCCAAGAAGTCCGAATTTCGCCCTGGCGGCCGAGGCACACGCAACTACATCGTAGCCACGCCCGTCATCTGGGAGAACAAACTGTACATCGCCACCGGCCGGCAGCCTGACGACGGCAACGGCGAAGGCCATCTGTGGTGCATTGACATCACCAAAACGCCGAAAAATCCTGACAAAGATTTGTCGCCAGTCGGAGATAATTTCGATCCGAAAGCAGAAATCAACAAGGATTCGGGTCTGGTCTGGCACTTCGGTGGCCCGATCATGCCCAGGCCAGAGGGAGCCGGCCGCGAGTACGTTTTCGGCCGCAGCGTCAGCACCGTGGCCATTCACGACGGTTTGCTCTATGCCGCCGAGCTGGCCGGCTACTTGAATTGCCTCGATGCTCGTACCGGCAAGAAATATTGGGAATTCGACCTGAAAGCGAACACCTGGAGCTCGCCGCTCTACGCCGACGGCAAAGTCTACATGGGCAGCGACGACGGCGCCATGTTCGTGTTCGCGCATGGAAAAGAACTGAAAAAACCTACGAAAATCGATATGAGCGAACAACTCCTGAGTCCGCCCACGGCGGTCAACGGAGTGCTGTACGTCAGTAACGGCACTAATCTGTACGCTATCGCCGCAAAGTAAAAAATAATCTGTCTCGTTCCCAAGCGGAGCTTGGGAACGAGGGAACTGAATATGAGGAACCTGCTGTGTCTGCAAACGCTGATGCAATCCGTCAAGCCCGTGAACGTCTCGACGCCCATGTTCGTGAAATCGTTCAGTGGCACTTTAACCCCGACACCGGTACGCCGTTTTGGCTCGAACGCGCCAAATCGTTCAAGTTCAATCCGCTCAAGGACGTGCAAACATTTGATGATTTGAAGCTATTTGGCTTCTTCGAGGACGAATGGCTGCGTGGTGGGCCGGTACGCCGCTGGGTACCCAAGGCGCTCCAACACAAACCGACCTACGTTTTCGAGACCGGTGGCACCACCGGTATTCCCAAAAGCCGTGTCGTCCAGGACGATTTCCGCATCGATTATGAGATGTTCAGCGACACGCTGCCGGAGAAATATTTCCCTAAGGGCGCCAATTGGCTAATGCTCGGCCCGTCTGGCCCACGGCGGCTCCGTCTGGCTGTCGAACATCTGTGCCAGTATCGCGGCGGCATCTGTTTCTGTGTCGATCTCGATCCGCGCTGGGTCGTCAAGCTCATCAAGAAAGGCTGGATGGAGCACCTCAAAGCCTATCAGGAACACGTCATCGATCAGGCCATAACGATCCTGTCGGCCAATCACGAGATCAAGTGCATGTTCACCACGCCGAAGTTGCTCGACGCCTTGGCGGCGCGGCTGGACAAAGAAGGATCGAGCATTGCCCAGCAAGGCATCACTGGCATCTTCTGTGGCGGCACCGAGATGACGGCGCAATGGGTCCGCTTCGCCATCGAGGAATTGCTCGGCCCCAACGTCTATATTGCCCCAACCTATGGCAACACGTTGATGGGTCTGGCGGCGGCAGAAATGCCCAAAGCAGAGGATAATTACAAGATCACCTATTATGCGCCGCAGCCGCGCGCTGTCGTGCAGGTGGTGGACTTCAAGGATTACAATAAAGTCGTGGACTATGGCCAGACCGGACGCGTGATGTTGACGACGTTGACGAAGGAATTTTTCGTGCCGCGCTTCGCCGAACGCGACGAAGGCGAGCGCGAACCGCCCAGCGCCAAATATCCGTGGGACGGAGTTAGCGGCGTGCGGCCATTCCGCGAATTCGCCGCGACAACTACGGTCGGCGTATATTAATTCATCCCCCTGCCAACCCGCAGCGCAGGCAAAGGTTGATGGTCCTTATTCGTGCTGCGGGCTGGTAGAAAAATCTTGAGGCAACATTCATGATCCACATTCCCGTACTACGTTGGGGTGAGCCGTACAAGAGTCTGGACGTGGACAAGGTAGTCCACTTCGCCACCGGCGAACCGTTGGCCGAGGTTGGCCGCGCCAACGCTGGACTTGTCGAGCGGGACCTGCGCCACGCCGGCCGCGCCCGTGACGTGCTCCGCGAAATCCCCATCACCGATCTGCTTGAAAGGGTAAAGAAAGCCGCCGATCTGTATACGAATGCAGAGCTGCCGTTAGGCGACAGCACGCAGACGCCGGACCAATTTGTTCGCATGCAGTCAGCAACGACCGGCCTGCCAGAACACATGTGTCGATTCAACATGACCAAAAATCATTTCGTGTTGAATCAAATGGACAAGATCCTCGAAGCGTTGACCCGCGGCCTTGATCTGGGCGTGCTGTCGCGCGGCTACGGCATGGAGCGCGGCGTGCCGATCAGCTATCAGGCGCAGTCGCCGGTCCTGGGCCTGGTGCTGCCGAGCAATTCGCCCGGTGTTCATACCTTATGGCTGCCGATCATCCCCATGCAGATCGGTCTGGTGCTCAAGCCGGGACCGCAAGAGCCGTGGACGCCCTATCGCATGACGCAGGCATTCATCCAGGCCGGCGTGCCCAGGCAGGCCATCGCCATCTATCCCGGACTCGGCGACGTGGGCGCCGCGGTGCTGGCTCATTGCCCACGCAACCTGATCTTTGGCAGCAGCGCCACGGTCGAGCAATACAAAGGGAATCCGCGCGTGCAGGCGCACGGGCCGGGCTTCAGCAAGATCTTGCTGGGCGATGACATGGTCGATCAGTGGGCGAAGTATCTTGACCTCATGGTCGATAGTGTGCTGGTCAACAGCGGTCGCGGCTGCATCAACTGCTCCGGTATCTGGGCCTCGCGGCACACCAAAGAGATTGCCGAGGCGCTGGCCGAACGTATGGGACCGGTGCAGCCGCTGCCCCCCGAAGATCCCAAGGCGGCCCTGGCTGCCTTCACCGTGCCGGGCCAGGCTGACGCCATCAGTGCCGACATCGACCGCGATTTGAAGGAACCCGGTACCCACGACATGACTGCCAAGTTCGGCCCGCGCCTGGTCAAGAAGGAACACTGCGATTACCTGCGGCCCACCGTCATCCTCTGCGATTCGCCAACACTGGCCATCGCCAAGAAAGAATACATGTTTCCGTTCGTGACGGTCGTGCAGTGTCCGCAAGATAAGATGCTGGCGTCGATTGGGCCAACTCTGGTATGTACGGCGATCACGGAAGATAAGAAATTTCAACGTGCGCTTATTGATGCCACCCACATTGATCGATTGAATATCGGGCCGATTCCGACGATCAAACTGAACTGGCTGCAACCGCACGAGGGAAACATCGTTGACTTCCTGTTCCGGGCGCGGGCGTTTCAATTTGAAGGGCCATTGCCGGAGTAGGGGGGAGGTCTGGTATAATAATCTTGATTCCCCCGGTGAGCGGGGTTGCGTCAGCGTCCCGCGAACGTCCGGGTGCCCCAATGTTCGCGGGACGCTGACGCAATCCCGCTCACCAGACATCCCACCCGAAATGCTGGGACCATTCATGAAGGCGACTGTACGATCCAATCTCAATACTCGTGTGCGTTCCAGCAAGTCTCCGCTGCCGCAACCATTATTCGATTATCACCCGCTCACGCGGGTTATCTATGGTCCCGGCACGTTAGTGCGGCTAGGCGAATTGGCCCGCGAACTGGGCGCTCATCGTCCTTTGCTCGTTACAGATCCGGGCCTGGAAGCGGCCGGCCATCCGCAGCGAGCGCTGGTCTCGCTGCGTGACGCGGATCTGGAGCCAATCCTCTTCGACGGTGTTGAAGAAAATCCGACCAGCCGTGTCGTTGAAATCGGTGCCGAGATCGCCCGGCGCGAACGCATCGATTTCCTCATCGCTGTTGGCGGCGGCAGCTCGATGGATACGGCCAAGGGCATCAATTTCCTGCTCACCAACGGCGGGCGGATGTCCGATTACGCAGGCTTCGGCAAAGCAACCAAGCCGATGTTGCCCTCTATCGGCGTGCCGACGACAGCCGGCACCGGCAGCGAAGCCCAATCGTTTGCCCTGATCGCTGACGAGAGAACCCACTTGAAAATGGCCTGTGGCGATCGTAAAGCTGCCTTTCGCGCTGCCATCCTCGATCCCGAAGTCACTGTCTCACAGCCACGCATCGTCACCGCCGTTACCGGCATCGACGCTCTGTCGCATGCCCTCGAATCTTACGTCTGCACGCGCCGCAATCCGTTGTCGCAAGCATTTGCGCGTGAGGCCTGGCGAGCACTGGAGCAAAACTTCGATCGTGTGCTGCGTAACCCTGACGATGTGGAAGCACGCGGTGCCATGCAAATGGGGGCCTATTTCGCCGGGGCAGCGATTGAAAATTCCATGCTCGGCGCTTGTCACGCTTGCGCCAATCCGCTGACGGCGCACTATGGCCTGACGCATGGTATCGCTATCGGCATTCTGCTGCCGCACGTCCTGCGTTTCAACAACGTCGCGGCCGGGGCGCTATACGCAGAGTTGGTTCACGATGTCGGTCTCATCAACGGCGACGCCTTGGCTGCTGGCGAAGTGTTGGCTCAACGCATCGCCGGCTTCGTGCAATCCGCGGGACTGCCGAGCCGATTATCTGACTGCGGCATTAGCCGTGGCATCCTGCCCGTGTTAGCCGAAGAAGCTGCCCAGCAGTGGACCGGACGCTACAACCCGCGCCCCGCTGGTGAAGCCGAGTTGCTGCAACTCTACGAGGCGGCATATTAGAGCATGGCTATTGCCAGAATTTGCGGATCGGTTTGCTGACGCGATGCAGGACGTATCGGCCCGAGCGGAAAACAATCGGTTTCGACCACGGGAACAACTCTGCCAAGCATCAAAAACCCCGGGGTATCTTTGACGGCTGCGGGAAATACCCCCGGAAATCACGGCACACCGAAAGACGCCACGACGCGATCGGTTGTCCTTGCTCCCGGTGTATCACTTCGGTCGTTGCCACCGAAGCGAACGCCGCACGGAGGGTCTTCTCATCGCCGTTGACGACGATGAAGGTGCGTCTCTGAAAAACATGACCAAAGTCCAAGGGATTGAGCCAGAAGTCATATTGGCTGTGGCGATCACCCATGAGCAGACCGAGTGAGTAAGCCTGCGGGTGGCCAGCGCAGTAAACGCCTAGCTCGCCGGGCAAGATCCAGCTGCCGCCGGCCAACACAGGCTCTGGGCCCTTTTCTTGTTTCAGTCGATCACGCAGGCCATCGACAGCGGCTGCCAAAGTTCGCCAACCACGCAGCCGGCACGTCGGATCGAGACGCCGCAACGGAAAAGGGTTCGTAGGCGTCGGCTCTCCGGCCAGACGTGTCAATATCGGATAAAGCCACTCGCTATGGTGCATGAAGATCGTTATCGCCAGCCCCAGCCCGCAAGCCAGACCGAGATAGATCGCCGTGACCGTGCGATACCAACGACGCGGGTCGTCGAACTGGCGTGCCAACCAGGCCACCGACAGCACCAAGCCGGACAGATACGCCGTCACCGGCCAGTTCATCTCGCCGCCGTTCGTCTTGGGACTGAAGGCCAAAAACAACAGAAACATCGGCGCCGACAGCCACCACAGATAGCGTACTCCTGCATCGCTTTCGCGTCCTGGCCAATGGGCAATCATCGCCGCAGCCCAAACAACAAACCAGTAGACCAGCAGCAAGATACACTGGCCGCCGAGATAGCGAAGCGGCCCCAGCCAGTAGATGGACGGTTCATCACTCGGCTGAATCACGTCCTGGAAACCGGATAGTCCGAGGACGTGGCGGAACGTCACCCAATTGTGTTGGCCGTTCCAGATGAGAATGGGGAGGCAACAGAAACCGGCGACGACAACCATACCGCAAAAGCCGCGACTCCACAAAAGCCAGCGATAGGCTGGCGCTGTCAGCAGGAACAGCACCGCCGAGGGGAGCCACACGATCATGGTGTACTTGGCCAGAATGCCCAAGCCAAGCACCAGACCGAGCAGCGGCCATGCCCATGCCGACCCCCGGAAGATAGCGCGATGCCCCAGCACCAACGCCCAACCCCAGCAACAGGTGTACGGCGCATCGATGGTCATGATCGAGGAGCCAACAGCGATCAGTGGCAGAGTCAGCGCCAAAGCGACGACAGCCAGGGCTAAACCCTCCCAGCGGTACACCTGGACGGTAAGCAAATACAGACTCACGAGCAGCAAACTGCCACAGACCACGGCCGGCAGCCGTATCGCCAGGGCGAGATTGCCGGTGTGCTCGACAGACCATGATCCGGCCAAGGCGCAGCCGCCACGGATGAGGTAAGCGACGAGCGGTCCTTTACTGTAATAACTCCAATCGAGATGTTCCGGGCGCGACCAGTCCCAGTAATGGGCCTCATCGGGAGCGAGGTCGAGAGGACAGTTGTTAGCCAAGTAAGCCAGGTGAAGCGCGGCAGAGCCGAGAATCAGACAGGCAGCCAGCATTCGGCAGCTGGCGGATGACAGGGCGATGCGCGGCGTGCGCAGCGGCATGAGCACAGTTTCGACCTCCATGTCGTGTAGAGGATGTTTAGCGACGCTTCGCAGAGGTATCGGGGGACGTTTTTGCGAAGCGTCGCTAAGCGAAAGTAATCATGCCGCAGTCAGATCGCGTACCAACTTGGCCAGCGCTTCATGAGTAAGCGTGAAGGCAACTTGCTGGCGGCGGGGCTGGTCAGCATGGGGCGCCCGGTAGCGGCGTACCACGCTGCTGCCGTCGCCGTGCAGGAGCACTTCGTAATAGAAACGATCCGCGCCGAGTTGTCCCGGCTGTTCGCTGCGCAGCAGGGCCGCCTTGCCAAGCTCGTCCACCTCCACCAGATGCAGCGGCTCCATCAAGCCCGTGATGCGCTGACACAGCTGCTCGGCGCGCGCTTTCAGTTCGACAGCGGGTTTCTCAGCGACTGGGCGCAACGATACCTCCCAGAGCCGGCAGCCGATGACATCCACGCATTCGACGGCAACGGCGGCGTTATAGCTGTCGTCAGACGCCTCCAGAGTTGCTCGGCCGCTCGTGGAACGCCAGTTAGCGAGTTTTTCCAGTAGTAGTGCGTCGAGGCTCATCGATCTCTCCTCCGGTTTTGATGCTGTGTTCGGTGCCGTCGAAGGAAAGCATGGTGGGCTTGCCATCGACG
>JAJPHU010000218.1 GCA_021325115.1 Planctomycetota bacterium
CTGGGACACGCACGTATTGCCGTCCCCGGCACGCTGACCACGGCGTTCCTGACGCTGCGCTTGCTGCTGCCGGACGGCTTCGCTTATGAAGTGCTGCCGTTCGATCAGATCCTCCATGCGGTAGCGGAAGGCCGGTTCGATGCCGGTCTCATTATCCACGAGGGACAGCTGACGTTTCAAAACCAGGGATTGCACCTGGTCGTTGATCTGGGTGTGTGGTGGCAGGAGAAAACGGGTTTGCCGCTGCCGTTGGGCGGCAATGTGGTGCGCCGCGATCTGGGTCTGCCGACGATGCGCACCATCAGCCGCTTGCTCAAGGAGAGCATCCGTTATTCGCTGGAACACCGCGACGCCGCCCTGGAATACGCGCTCCAATACGCGCGCGACATGGACAAATCGTTGGCAGATCGCTTTGTAGGCATGTACGTCAACGACTGGACGCTGGACTACGGCGAGCGCGGCCGCGAGGCGGTACGGCGGCTGCTGCAAGAGGGCTATCGCGCCGGTGTCATTCCTAATCCGGTGAATGTGGAGTTTGTGGAGTGACAGGATTGCTCAGGGCTGGGGAATGCTCGATTGATCCCAAATCCGACGAGCGGTTGTTTCCTTGATCTCTCGCTATTGGGGCACGGCTGTCCGACGGTCATAGTCGTGTCGCATGTTGATCTCTCCGTGCAATTGCCGCCAGAAATCATAATACACCTTTTGTCGAGGGCACACCGTTCCTGCGCGGATCGATCTCGACGGCCTGGCGCAGGGCTCGTGCAGCCGCCTTGAAAATCGCTTCGACGATGTGATGTGTGTTGCGGCCATAATGGCAAATAACGTGCAGCGTGAAGGCCCCGCTCGCCGCCACAGCCCGCCAGAATTCCTCGGCCAAAGGAGCATTGAATGTGCCGAGCATCTCTCCCGGCACGTCGGCGCGCCAGACGCAGAACGGCCGGCCGCTCAGGTCGATGGCCGCCGTCACCAGCGTTTCATCCATCGGCACCGCAGCGTCGCCATAGCGGCGGATGCCGGCCTTATCGCCCAGTGCCTGCGCCAGCGCCCTGCCGTAACAAATGCCCACATCTTCAACTGTGTGATGCGCGTCCACATGCAGATCGCCCTGCGCCTGCACCGTCAGGTCGATGAGGCTGTGGCGCGTCAAGAGCGTGAGCATGTGATCGAAGAAACCGACACCGGTGCGGATGGCCGCCTGGCCGGAGCCATCGAGGTCCAGGGTCAAATCGATCTTGGTTTCGCCAGTCTCACGGTGGATGTGTGCAGCTCGTGCCATGTCTTGCTTTCTCACAGAATCGCCGCCAGTTCCGTCAATAAGCAGTCAATCTCTTCGTCTGTCCCAACCGAGATGCGCAGGCCGTCGCCGTAGCCTTCGTAATTCATGTAGCGCACCAGGATATTGCGCTTTTTCAACTCCTCATAGATTGGCTTGACCGGCCGGTCCGCTCGCTGACACCATACGAAATTTGCCTGGCTCGGACAGACTATAAAGCCGAGAGTCTTCAACGCTTTCTCCATCTGCATACGTGTAGCTATAATTCGAGCGCGAATAGTGTAAAAATACTCCTGGTCCTCGATAGCAGCTGCTGCGGCAACCAGACTGAGTGCATCACAATTATAAGAATCTTTCACCTTATACAAATGCTGAATCAGTGCCGGATCACCTACGGCGAAGCCAAAGCGAATACCGGCCAAACTATACGATTTGCTGAACGAGCGCGTGATGACGATGTCTTTCCTACCGCGCTTCAGCAGCTTCAAGGCATTGTCCTCAGCAAAATCGGCATACGCCTCATCGATGACCAAGGGGCCCTCAAAATCTGCCCGTAACTGTTTAATTTCCTCCAGCGAAAGCACGGTCCCGGAGGGTGAGTTGGGATTGGCCAGAAAGGTCAGATCCGCGTGTTGGATCGGCCAGGGATGTGGCAGTTTCCATCCGACCGTGAACGGCACGGTTCGGAACTGTGCTCCCTGCAGGTTCGCCAGCGTACGATAAAGCAAATAACTCGGCGTCGGCGAGACCACAAGCCCGCCTTCTGGCACGAAAGCGCGTGTAAGGATTGTCAAAATGTCATCGGAGCCGTTGCCGATGAGAATGCCATCAGGATCGACATCCAGCACACGGCTAGCCGTCTGGCGGAAGTGCATGCCGACTGGATCGGGATATTTGCGTAGCCGATCGCCGGTCAGCGCCGCGCGCAGCGCCTCCAAGACGCGCGGCGAAGGCGGATAAGGGTTCTCATTGGTATTCAATTTGAGGAACGCCCCATCGCGCGGCTGCTCGCCGGGGACGTAAGCCACCAGGTCACGGATACAGGGACGAAGCGAATCAATCAATGTCGGTCTCCACAAGATGGAACGAACCCCAAATCACAGAGAATACAGAGAAAGAATACCGAGGTGGAATAAAAAGAACCAATAAAGATAAATTATATCAATTGTACTCTTTGTTGTCTTTTTTTCTTTTTCTGGGTTCTTGCTCTGTGTTCTCTGTGACTCTGTGGTTCGTTTATTTAGTTAGACGCACTTCAATGCTGGCGGCGTGGGCGGTCAAGCCTTCGCGCCGAGCCAGGCGGATCACATCCTCGGCCATGCGCTCCAGTCCCGCGCGTGTGAAGGCTAACACGCTGCTGCGGCGCAGGAAATCGTTGGCCGACAGGCCGCTGGTGAAACGGGCCGTGCCGCCGGTCGGCAGGACGTGTGATGGTCCTGCTGCGTAATCCCCCAGCGCTACCGGCGTGTAATGGCCCAGGAAAATCGCTCCGGCATTGTCGATGCGTTCACCTAGTTCCTCGGCATTTTCCGTGGCAATATGCAGATGCTCCGGGGCCAACTCGTTGACACAGGCGATCGCTTCATCCGGGGCGCGCGCCAGCACCAAGGCGCCGAACTGTTCGAGGCTCTCGCGGGCCAACTCGCCGCGCGACAGCTGGACAAGCTGTTTTTCCAGGGCCATCTCAACGGCATCCAGCAAGGGCGCATGCCAGGTGACGAGGATGCTGGCGCCGGGAGCATGCTCGGCCTGGGCAATGAGGTCGGCGGCGACGAACTCCGGCGGCGCGGTGGCATCGGCCAAAACAACGACTTCGCTGGGCCCTGCGATGCAATCGATGGCCACCTGTCCGAAGACGTAACGCTTGGCCAGAGCGACAAACAGATTGCCCGGCCCAACGATCATATCCACCGGCGGCAAGCCGTCGATGCCGTAAGCCAGGGCGGCCACGGCCTGAGCGCCGCCGAGGCGATAAACTTCGCAAATGCCCAACTCATGGCAGAGGGCCAGCAGATCTTTGTTGTAAGCACCGCTCGGCGTCGGCGGCATGGCGACGGCCAATTCCGCGACGCCCGCCGCTTGAGCCGGACAAATGGTCATCAGCAGCGTCGAGGGATACGCCGCCGCCCCGCCAGGCACCATGACGCCGACGCGCCGCATCGGTCGATAGCGCAGCCGTAGTTCATGCTGCCCCGCCACAGCCAACCGCGCCGTCTGATGCAACAGACCCAGCTGAAACGCCAGAATGTTTTGCCGCACACGCCGCACCGTCTCCAACAGCGCCGCATCTGCTGCCGCATGTGCCTCGGCCATCTCGGCGCGATCGACCCGCAGTGTAGTGGCATCGAGACGAACGCGATCAAACTGTTCCGTGTAGTGAAAAACCGCTTCCCGGCCGCGTTTGCGCACATCTTCGCAGATGCGCTCGACCACGCGCACAGGCGGCAACGCCTCGCCGAAGACTCGCTCGGTCAGTTCTCGCCCGCGTGCAGAAACAACGTTGCCTTGGGTGCTGAGTTGAGTGCGCAGACGGGCGAGTTGTTCGGCAGCGCCGGCCTGGCCCAGCTGAATGCGATGCATGGTCAACGTAGTCATAACAATCCTCACGCTCCACCACCCAAGCGGTACGCATTGAACTATAGAGATAGAAGCAGAGGATTGCAAGAAACACGCCTAAAGACGCGAAGGGCCGTCGCATGGTTTGATGCCATCATCCCCCAGACCGGGCAGCTTTCGTGGCCCCATTTCCTTTGTCTTTCACCCTTCCGCCAGCAGGTCAACGGCCAACAACGTCGCCAGATGCGCGATGAATAGCCGTAGATGAGTGCTTTCCAGAGGATAGGCGATACAAACC
>JAJPHU010000216.1 GCA_021325115.1 Planctomycetota bacterium
CTTAACACACCTAGCGAGGGCTCTGTGTTTGTTGCTTGGAAATACTGACCCGAATGCTTTGGTGCGAAGAACGGTTGCTGAGTCTGCGACCTCGCAGACATCAGAGAGGAGGTAAACATGTTTTATCAATTAATTAAGTGGTTTGAGAACAGCCGGTCGGTGCCACAACTGTGCTACGTGCTCCTCGTACTTGGAATCATTACGCCCACGGCTACTTCAGCGACAGACAAACAGAAACCAGTTCGGGAGATAGTGGAAGGCATCAAACAGGCGCACGCTAGGCTACTGCACGCGCCAGGTGGTCTAGGGCTTCAATATCGACTCGATGTGGAACAAGATCGCAGCAATCCATCGTTCATCTGGATGAACGGGTTGGATGGCCTCTTAAATATAAGATGGCCGAGAGTGAGAAGTCGTATAGAAGGCGAGATGTTTAAATTTAGAGGAAAAGAAAAACGCCTGGTGTCTGAAAAAAACGTGCGCGAAGCCAATTATGATTTTGAATCGAACTGTAGCGTCGGTCATGATGGTACTGCACTAGGGCAGATCACTAATTTTAGGCATTCCTTTAGCGCTAATACAGCGTTTCCTCTCAATTTTCAATACTACACTGAAATGGATCAGTTTTATAATCCTAGCGAACCCCTTAAGACAGAGTGGCTCCTACCGGATGCACTTGAGCAACACGAATATCAGTGGGCAGCCGATGAAGAAGACGTTGAGGGAACTAAATGCGCGGTTCTGAAGCGAGCCTCGCTTGACACGATATGGATCGCAACCTCAAAGAGTTATATTATATGCAAGCGTGAGCAACGCTTAGCCAGCGGTGGACTCTATGCACGCATGTTAAGCACAGATATTCGCGAGGTGGTTCCCGGCTTATGGATTCCATATAAGCAGATACAAGAGGTTTATAATCCGGACCAGCCGGACGCTCGCATTTTTAAGTTGACACTTAGAATTACGAAGGTCACTATCCCTATCGATGATGAGGATACCAAAGTGGTTCTCGGGAAGGACATTAAACATATCGAGAACTTCATGGACAAAAAGGCGTATTATCCTCAGCAACCAAGTGGAGTACGTGATTACGTCTCCTTGAGCCGATCGATCAAGATTGCGAAAGATGGTTATAGGAACAAAACGAGTAGCAGCAAGTATGTAAGGATCATCTTGTTCAGTGTTTTTGTTGGAGCAATGATTCTATGCATCTATTTGCGTTTCAAGAGAAGGAAGATAAGCTGTTGATCCGACTCTCACAGCGCTTGGTACATAAAACGGGGGCAAGCCAGCCCAGCAGGTGCCGTTTGCAGCGGTTGCTACGGAGGTCTTGGAGACGACGAATGTGCTTGTGCAGGGACAGACGTGACAGAGCCATGATTCTCCTCCGTGAAAAGGGAGCGACGGCACGGAGAATCGTAACCGCGGCCCTTTGACGAAATCAAGAGAGCGGATAAGATGGAGGCGATTTAAATGCGTCGGCCCTGCGCCAGTGGCTCTACCGCTCCCGCGTGCAACACCGACCAGGAAGGATGCGATTCCTGTAATTGTAGCCTGGATGGCATGGGAGGATGCGCGTGTAGCTGAAATAACGACAAGTCGTTGTGTAGCGATAGGTAGCTCATGGAGACAACTCCGTGAGCTACCTAACCGTGATGCATTCTTTCGAATTCGTGAATTGTCGCATATTTGGGTCACGTTACGTTGTTCCTTCAACACAATTGAGCAGGGTAATCGCTATCGCCGATCCACGCGGGCAACATTGAAAGTGAGGAATAACATGATGCGTTTCCCAGTAAGGCGAGTTGTCGCGGCAACATTTGTATGCTTCTAATCGGTAACATTTGTATGCTTCTAATCATTGGCGGGCCATAAGACGTCTTGACCGACGAAGCGTTGGTCAAACGGTTTCTCGAAGAAGCCCCGCGGAAGTGGCGGGAATACAAGCCCCTTCTATGTGGCTTTGAGCAGCAATATGATTCTTTAACAGAGCACATATCGGAGAAAACGGAAGATCTTTCAATTAGTCGTTTAGTGTGTGGAGCCGACGGTGTACGGGCATTGCTGGAGGGGAGGCAAAAGCAGGCGAATCAGAAAGAAAAGGCGATGGTCTATGGAAGCAATCCAGACTACGATTTCGAGTTGAGGAAGTCACCAAGCTCGAATGGAGCCTTTTCAATTCACGACATCACGCTTCATCGAAATCCGGGCAAGGTAGGCTTTGCATTAAGCCTTGTGGAAAGGCAGGCGGGAGAGATTTGTCGCGCATTCCCGCTCGACTTCAGTCGGTTCATATCCTCGCCTGATTTTCAGGTAATTAATGCGACCGAAGTAGTGCGAGATGGGGGATCGTCTCGTTCAAGTCGAATTTGCCTACCATCTAAAGAATCCACGCCCGGATGAGAAGTTGTTGGTCGGGCCGTACACAGGAACCGTTTGTTTTGCCCCGGACTCTTACTGGGCAATTACCGAGGCGAAGTTGAAACTGGAGGATGATCCGAGCAAGGAGGTGAGCGCAATCAATACGCGCAACGAGATCGCGAAAGCATTGCGCGGTATCCCGGTGATCGTCGAGACGCGTATTCTCTGGTATGACCTGAAGGGAAAGCTCTTCCAACGCCGCAGCGTGAAAAGAGAATGGAAGGAATATACAGGCGGCGATGAACGGTTCACGCTGTCGGCCTATGGGTTTCCCGAACCGGGCACCGCGCGGCCGAGCAAGAAACGACTCTGGTTCCTTGGGATCTCGGTTGCCTTAGCGCTCCTCTCCATCGCGCTTTTGATCTATCGTCGTTGGCGAACGCCTGCTACCAACGTTGCCTCGTTGGGGGCTGCACCCGTACAGCAGCAATCGGGAGATGCCCCCTCATGACGAATCAACCTTTGCACAGTCTGGACGTTGAGGTACAGCACTGCCGGCAAGCAGAAGGTTCTCCGTCGGCTTTGAACTATGCGGACTTGTGCATCTTAGAGGGGCTGCAACAGGCGTACGCACACGTCACAGGAAATGCCCGCGAACTCGGCATCGATCCGCTCGCTATCGAGACCGTCGAAGCGGAGGGGGTTGAGGCGTTTTTAAAGCAGCTGCGTGACGATTTGCAAGCGCGGACATATCATCCCTCGCAAGTGGCAGCTTGGGGGAGAGGGTTGGGGTGGGGGGGGAAGCTCTTCGCTCCCCACCCCCACCCTCCCCTACAAGAGAGGAGGGAGAACAGCGCAGACCCAATTGTCTGACGCACGCTTCCTGGATGAACTGACGCTGTGGCTGCCGGCGTTGGCGGTGCTGGCGCTGGTCAGCTCACAAACCGGCTTCAATCACCACATGCGTTACGTGCTGCCGCTGTTTCCCTTCGCCCTCATCGCCGCGTCCCAGACGGCTGCTAAACGTGGGGCCATTTAGCGCTGTAGAATTAGCACGGCCTTTTCAAAACTCAAATGTCGTTTCCGGGAGGCTGGTTGCCGGCTTGATCCAGGCGGCATAATCTTGAGTATAATACAGATACAAGTCGACTTAAGGAGCAGCCATGATTACAGTTCGCAGTCGTAAATCCCTGGATCAGTTGTGCAAAGATTTGGAACAAGCCATTGCAGACAACGGCTTCAGCGTGATGGTCATGCACGATTTGCAAGCCAAGCTCAAGGCCAAAGGAGTGACCCTGGAGCACACTTGCCGGATCTACGAAGTGTGTAATCCCCAGCAGGCCAAGGCCGTTCTTGACCGTGACTTGGCCATCTCCACGGTCTTGCCATGTCGCATTTCGCTTTATGACAAGGATGGCGAATTTGAGCTAGCTACCCTGGAGCCGACCCAGCAGTTGGGTCCCTTCGCCTGTCCAGACCTGGAACCGATCGCCAAGGAGGTCGAAGACCGTCTGCATTGTATCCTGACGGCAGCGGCAAATGGCGCAAGATAGGGAAGTTTTTTGTCGCAGTGTGGAGCGCAGAAACGAACTATTTCCCTTTTGCATAGATAAAGCGACCGGGTTGTACCGAATAGTAGGAATAAGGGAGGGGTCCCCTACCGGACGTACCAAAGGACGCTTTGTTATGCAACGGCCCTTTGTCTCCACCGCCGCGATGCTGCTTCTTTTGCATTGGGCGTTGAGTGGATGTGCGGACAAAGCCGTGCGGAACGCGCCAGCCGAATGGCAAGTTCGAACCGCGACCATCGGGGAGCCAAGGAAGCCATCGTCTCCGGAGGGGCGTGACTCGAACTTGTCGCTCGTGGAAGGTGACGTTCGGCCCGCTCAGCATGTCGAGACGGCCGACCCGGAGAATCTGCCAAGACCGACTGTCGATGAGAACCAAGGACCGGAATTGGATCTAATAAACACTATTCAGATCGCTTTTATGTCCAATCCCGACCTTCGATCGGCGCGCGAACGCATTCGTATTGCCGATGGTCTCTTGGCCAGCGCCCGCGCCGAGTTCTTTCCCAAGCTGGGATTCAACGAGACCTTTAACGAAACCAACACTCCAGCCAACGTGTTTATGTTCTTACTCAATCAGGCGCGTTTCAGCTTCAATCGGAATTTTAATCATCCGGGTTTCATCGATAACTTTCTGACCCAGGGCGCGCTGAATCAAAACGTTTACTCCGGTGGCCTGCGGAGGGCGCGGCAACAAGCTGCTGAGGCACAACGTGACGCCGACACACACGCGCTCGCAACGGTGCAGAACGAGTTAGTGTTCCGTGTCGCCGAGGCCTACTATCGACTTCTCCAGGCACGGGAGTTGGTCGAGGTGCGTCAAGAAGTGGTCGAACAAGTGCGCCGCCACTTGCAAATGGTGCAGGTGCGTTTCCAGGCCAATACGGCAGTCAAGTCCGATGTTCTCAGCGTTGAAGTGCGTCTGGCAGAAGTGCAAGGAGAACGGAGTACGGCCCAGCACCAACTGGAGCTAGCCTGGGCGGTGCTTGAAAATGTGCTCGGCGCTCGTCTGCCGCGGCTGAAGCTACCGCGCGAAGTGCCGCCCGCTCCGTGGTCGGAACGCAGCGAAGCGGTTGAAGCTGCCGTCGCCGAGGCACTACAGCAGCGCCCCGAGGTCGCCGAGATGAACAGCAAACGACGGGCCGCCGAGGCCAACATTGAAGCGGCCCGTGCGGGCAAATTGCCTACCGTGGACCTGATGGGTACCTACAATGTCTGGACTCCCAACTTTGTTCAAGGCACCAATAATTTCTTCGCCGGTTTGGCCGTTAGCATGAATCTATTCGATGGCGGGCGGACTCGCAGCGCTCTCCAGACGGCTCAGGCACGTGTCGCCGAATTGGCAGCGCGGCAGCAGCGCCTGATGTTGGACATTGAACTGGAAGTGAGGCGGGCTTATCTCCAATTGGCCGACGCCCAGACACGACTTCGTGTCGCTAACCAGGCGATTAAGCAAGCGGAAGAAAGCCTGCGTGAGACAGAGATCCGCTACCGCGCCCAAACGACGACTCTCACGCGCCTGATCGATGCTCAGGTGGCCTTATCTTCTCTTCGCGTCCGCCGGGCCACGGCCCAGGCCGACGTGGAAATCGCCCGCGCTGATCTCGAACGCGCCGTTGGCCGGGTGACCCATCTGTTTGGTAAGTAAGTTGTGCCAAAACGCACAGGCGTGCGTAGGAATCCACACACGGCAAACCCAACCACGTATTGTAAAGGGCGTGAGAAGCAGCAGTTCCCCAACAGTCGCATCTCAGATTGTATTAAGCTCGACGGATGCACTTTTGTGAGGCCGCCTTGGTGGTACCATGGGAGTTGAACGAACTTCCATGACACCGACCAAGGACGGCCTAACAAAAGTGCATCCGTCGAGATTAGAGTTCCTGTTTCTGTTTGAAGAGCGAGAATCCTTCTTTACCCACTCTACAAACACATCCTTGGCAACGAGAATACAATACACCAACACAAATAGGCCCAGAGCCCCGAAAAATAGTAAGAGCGTGTTTGCAAATGGACCTCCGCCGTATTATACGGATATGAGCAAGACGCAAACCTATCCCAGCGATCTCACGGATGCCCAATGGGCTCTGATTCGGCCCTTGTTCCCGAAACCCCACCAACGCGGCCGACGCCGCAGCCTGGATTACCGCCGTGTCCTCGACGCCATCTTCTACCTGCAACGCACCGGCTGTCCATGGCGGCAACTACCCCACGACTTCCCGCCCTGGGGTACGGTAGCGTCCTATTTCTGCCGCGCACACGTCTTTGACCGTCACCGCTTCGGGATCGCGGCCGGGACGTGCGTCCGGCATAGAAGGCGTCTGTCTGTTCCAGATAGCGTTCCAAGGTTCTTTTGAGATCGCTCCACGGACCAAAGTAGTAGAGCTTGCCGCGGATTTTCTTGCACCAACGGCCCGTGGGATGCGGCGTCAGAGGAAAATCGGGATGGGGCTTGGCCGGCAAGCCGGACCGACTAGAATGATTGTTAGACATGAGGAGAGCGTCTCCGAAATCCTGAATTGCGGGATGCGGGGCCGGCGCGCTGCCGACGCGCTGGCCCCGGTTTTCATCCTACGGTTGTCAGATCGGTTGTCGAGGATGGAGAGAGGACAAAGCGAGTACGGACGCAAGTACCCGAAAATGAATCACTTAGAAGGCGTAGCTCAGTCGGTAGAGCAACGGACTTTTAATCCGTAGGTCGAGGGTTCGAGTCCCTCCGCCTTCAATCGCGTAAGGAACAAAAAACAAGGGCTTGTGGCTAGTAGCCACAAGCCCTTGTCGGTTTCCGGGAGGCGTTTGGTCACTAAACCGACCGTCTGTTGCCTGGCGTCGGCCCATTGCCCCCGGGCGTGCTTGACGTGTTGCTCATGAAGCCAGTTGCACGCTGCACGCTTCGTAGCGAAATAGGCCGCAGGCTGATGACGCCGACCCTGGGCATCGATGTAGGACATGCGTGCTTTGAACGTGCCGTTGGGTAACTCGGTTAGGCTGCCCCGGTCCCGGCTGCCACGCCGCCGATTCCCATTGTCTGCTTTCATGAGTCTTCTCCCTCGATCAGGATCCCGAGGAGATACGGCAGTGGTTGGAGGAAACCTATCCCGCCATTAAGACGCGGGCTGCACGGGAAGGGACTGAGATCCCCTGGAGCGACGAGGTTGGTTTGG
The DNA here is from genome assembly GCA_021325115.1 of Planctomycetota bacterium. Taxonomy (GTDB): domain Bacteria; phylum Planctomycetota; class Planctomycetia; order Gemmatales; family Gemmataceae; genus JAJPHU01. The sequence continues at coordinate 7,091 of JAJPHU010000216.1, forward strand.
CGGTGGATCCAACGCCAGCGCGAGGCTACGCACCGCCGGGAGAGCCAGTCATCCTGGACGTGCCGGATACGCACCTCCACGTCCATCAGATCTCGACGATCACCAACGCGAGAGAGGTTCACTTCACGACCTACCCCCAGACGAGGACCGACGCCTTGTTTGTGGAATTCCTGGCCGGTCGTTGCGGAGTACGACAGGCAAGGTGTTTCTGATTGTGGACCGACTGCGGGCCTATAGGACACCGGCGATACAGGCATGGGTAGCGGCACACGCGGAGCGGCTGGAAGTGTTTTACTTGCCGCGTTACGCTCCAGAGTTGAACCCGGACGAGTATTTGAACAACGATAGGAAAAGTCAGGTGAACAAGTTGGTGGTTGGAGAGGTGCAAGGGGGCAGAGAGCGCAAAAGGAAACCCCGAAAAACAAGGGATTTAGTATATTCTACTTTTAAGAGCAATTTAATTCACATTGCTCTGCCGACTGAGCGCGGCCGGACGCCAACGGCAGGGGCCGGCTGGGGCAGCCGCGGGGAGCGGTTTCCGGATCGATAGTCGAGCAGAGGATAGCCTGGAGTGAGCGTAATCTTTTTCCGAAGAAAACACTCACGATTCTCAGACTCGGTGACTCTCTGTCCTTCCTGAGAGAGGTTCTTTTGGCAAAGATCCGTTGTAATTTGCTTTCTAATTTGTAAGATTTCTAAGGGCTTTCCATTAAGCGTACCCTGCTGTGTTTTCCATTAAGTCCTCAATCTGCTTTTCGTAAGAGAATCCCGATACGCAAGGACCGGAAGAAGCGCGCCTGCTCAAAGCTTCAACGGTTTATCTATCGGAGGCGCTCCATGCCCGACCATGACCTGCCCGGCACCCTGGATACCGAACATTTGCCTGTACGCGAGAACGACGCGCCGCAGAGAACCACTACACTGGATACGGAAGCCGTATCGGGACAGATACCGGGACTGGACTTGCGCGGCTACGAGTTGATGGAACGGCTGGGCGGTGGCGGCATGGGCGATGTGTATCGCGCCAGCGACCCGGCCCTGGGGCGTGACTTGGCCGTCAAAGTCATGAAGGCCGAATTGCAAGGGCACGCCTTGGCCGAGCAACGCTTTCTCCGTGAGGCACGCGTCACCGGCTCGTTGCAGCATCCGGGAATTGTGCCCATCTACAACCTGGGCCGGCTAAGCGATGGCCGCTTGCATTATACCATGCGGCTGGTGCGCGGACGGACCTTTGCCGACATTCTGAAGGAAAAAGCAAACCGGCCAGAACACTTGCCGGAACTGCTGACGATTTTCGAGAAGATCTGCCAGGCCGTGGCTTATGCCCATAACAAGCAAGTGATTCATCGTGATTTGAAGCCGGCCAACGTGATGGTGGGCCGCTTCGGCGAAGTACAGGTGATGGACTGGGGATTGGCCAAGCTGCTGACAGCGGAAGACAAACGGAAGAGAGCGATCCAGAGCGAGGGCACGCGGATTTATACCGAGGCCGGGGACACTCCGCCGGAGCAAACACGGATGGGCGGTGAGATGGGCACGCCGGCATATATGCCGCCGGAGCAAGCGTTGGGCGAATGGGACATGGTGGACGAGCGTGCCGATGTATTTGCCCTGGGCGCCATTCTGTGCGTGATCCTGACGGGTCGGCCGCCCTACTGCGGCCACGAAGACCACGAGGCATTGCGAAAGGCCAAGCGGGGCGATCTGACGGAAGCGTTGACGCGGTTAGAGAGCTGCGGCGCCGATAAGGTGTTGGTGGGCCTGTGCCGCGACTGTTTGGCGTCGGTGCGGGAGCACCGGCCGCGAAATGCCGAACAAGTGGCCCAGCGTGTGGCCTTGTATCAGGCGGAAGTGCAAGAGCGGCTGCACCGTGCGGAATTGGAGCGGACCGCCGCAGTGGCCCGAGCACGGGGAGAACGCCTGCGGCGCCGTTGGATGTTGGCGGCGTCTTTGTTTTTATTGGCCGGCGTAGTGGGAACGACGTGCGCAACCGGGCTGGCGCTGCGGGCCTGGAAGGCGGAAGCACAAGCGCGGAAGAACAATGATGAGCTGGTGCTGAAAGTGGAAGCCGGACTTAATGGATTGGCCGATCGGCTTTGGGAGGCCGGCCGCATCGATGAGGCCATCCGCCTGTACGAACAGAATCTTAAGCTGAAAGAGATCGCGCTTGGAGATAACTACGAGCAGATAGTCGGTTATCGCAACTGGCTGGCTCAGAAAATCGGCCGCACTGCCAATGCCATTCGCCTGTTCGAGCAGAGCCTCCAGCTGAGCGAGGCCAAGTTGGGAACCGATAATCCCCAAACACTCGTCACGCGCAGCCAACTGGCTCATACGTATCAATCCACAGGCCGCACCGACGATGCCATCCGCCTACACGAACAAAACCTCAAGTTGAGCGAGGCCGCCTTCGGAACCGCCGATGACCGCACGCTCGATTATCGCAACAACCTGGCCAATGCGTACCGGGAAGCCGGTCGCATCGACGAAGCCATTCAACTACATAAACAGAACCTCCAGCTGAGTGAGGCCAGGGGCGAACCTGGCCAAACGCAGATACTGCGGTATACACTGCTGTCGATGGCCAATCTGGGCATCGATTACCAGAAGGCAGGACGGCTCAAAGACACCCTTGAACTCCTCGAAAATGCACTGGAGCGTGGCCGCCAAAGATACGGCTACTGGCCCGACGAAATCTCCTGGGTGCCCGGTTACTTGTCCCAGATCTACGATCAGGCCGGACAATATGCCAAATCCGAGTCGCTCCACCGCGAATCCCTAAGGCAAGCACAGCAGCAATTCGGCGCCGACGATCTGCGCACCGCCAGCGCTCTGATTCAGGTGGGCATGAATCTCCTCAAACAGAAAAAATTTGCCGAGGCCGAGCCGCTGCTGCGGCAATGCCTCAAAGTGCGTGAGGCGAGGCAGCCTGATGATTGGACCACCTTCAACGTGCGCTCGGTCCTGGGCGAAGCGCTATTGGGCCAAAAAAAATACGCCGAGGCCGAGCCGCTGCTGGTGCAAGGCTACGAAGGAATGAAAAAACGTCAGAACCAGGTTCCGCCTGCCTACCGTCTGCTCCGCCTGGATGAAGCGCTGAAGCGCTTGGTTCGACTATACGAAGCCACCGAGCAAAAAGAAAAAGCCAATGACTGGCGCAAGAAACGGCAAGAAGCGAAAGCGGCGCAGAAGAAAACCGAACCATAGAACCAGAGGGAATCGTCTTCGCTCGATCCCACTCAACGCTGAGGAGAAGGAATTATGATTCTCTGTTCTCATCGAAGGGGTTTCACGCTCATCGAGCTGCTGGTAGTGATTGCCATTATTGCCGTTCTCATCGGTCTGCTGCTGCCCGCGGTTCAGAAAGTGCGCGAGGCCGCCAGTCGCATCGAATGCAGCAACAATCTCAAGCAGCTGGTCTTGGCCGTTCAGAACTACCATAGCGCGATGAATGTACTTCCCCCTGGGTTATATGCGCAAGATCCGGGCTACGTGTTTACCGATAATGCTCCGCATGTCGGCTGCCTAACGTTGTTGTTGCCTTACCTGGATCAGAGCAACATTTACAACACGCTTGATCCGGCTCCCGGCCCATCCTTGTTAAAGACCATGCCCAACGGCTGGTGGAACAACTCGACCTACTTCGCTGCCGCCCAGTTACAAATCAAGACGTTTCTTTGTCCCTCAGACCCTCATCCGGCCACAGAGATAGGTACGTCGGGTACGTTATACTGTGACGCCAGCGACATTATCTTCACGGGCTACTTTATCCCAAATCCCATCGGGGCCCTCCTCGGACGGACCAACTATGAGCCTTGCGCGGGCGCCGTTGGCACCGGCTCCAACCCTTTCTGGGGCCTCTACGAAGGAGTCTTCACTAACCACTCCAGGGTCTCGATTACCCAAATCTCGGATGGCAGCTCGAACACGATTTTCTTCGGGGAAACGTTAGGCGGCTCCGGCCCTCCTGGCCCCCGCGACTACGCCATGTCCTGGATGGGCGCCGGGTGTATGGCCACCGCCTGGGGGCTGCCCAGGCCGCCGCAATGGTACACTTACGGCAGCCTGCATACAGGCGGTGTCGTGCAATTTGCCTTCGGCGATGGCTCGGTGCGCCCCATTGTCGCGCCGATAGCAACCGACTTCTCCTACACCCCGGACTGGTGGGCCTGGATATATGTGACTGCCTACCACGATGGAGGCGTTGTCGATTTCAGTGCTCTGGGCGAATAAGCCGGACGCTTTCCTTGGGCATTGCGGCTTGACCATTTTATTTCTTGAGGAGAACAAACACTATGAAACTGTGGCTAGTCCGTTTGGGGGTGTCGCTTCTCCTGGTGGGGAGCACAGCTTGTTCAAACCCCACAACCAAGCAAGCGCCGGCAAAACTGGATCCCTCCATCAAGCTCCAGAAGCTGCCGGCGCCGCCGCCTATCCCGAAGGCTCCCCCGAAGACGCCGTAACCCTAAGAGCTAGCGGACAAAACCTCCTCCCCCCTCGTGGGGGAAGGCTGGGGCAGGAGGTGTCAAGGCAAGGGAGCCAAGGAGTTGTGTCCCCTCACCCCAACCCTCCTCCACAAGGGGGGAGGGAAAAGGCCGCTCGCCCTAAGGGGAATGGGAAGCCCTGCAGGGCTTCCCATTCCCCTTAAGATTGTCCGGGCCGTGATCGTAGCAGTAGTTTCCAAAATCTCGGAGCGGGGGGCGTAAGCTTCCTGAGATTTCGCTCAGGGGGCTTACGCCCCCCGCTCGGATTAGAAACGCCTGTTACGGTCGCAGCTTGGATACGTGTAATGTCCATTCCACGGTGTCTTTCCTCCGAGGGAGGGGTTGAACCGAATCCATTATGCCGCAGCCAATAATTTATGCGAACAGCGCTCTGCCTCCGAGAGACAAACGCTAGACTATATCTTGGAGTTTCGCCCGCGCCAGGAGTGCCGATAAGGATTAACAATGTCCAAGAATAAGAGCAGAGCTGCGATTTGGGACGTAGATGGGACGCTGGTCGATACGGCGGAGCTACACTTCCAGGCATGGCAGGAGATCTGTCGTGAGCAGGGCCGTGCGTTTACGCGCGAGGATTTCGCGGCGACTTTCGGCCAGCGTAATCCGGAGATCATCCGCATCCTGTTCGGCGCGCGCTTCCGTCCGGAGGAAATTGCGGCGCTGGGGGACCGCAAGGAGGTTCTCTATCGCAGCGCGGCGAGCAAGGGCGTGGAGCTGCTGCCGGGAGCACGTCGCCTGGTGGAAGAGCTGCATCGGGCCGGCTTCGCGCAGGCCATCGGTTCCAGCGCGCCGCGTGCCAATCTCGAACTCATTCTACGGCTGACCAGCATTGCTCGCTTCTTCAATGCGATCGTCAGCAGCGAAGACACCCAGCGGGGCAAGCCCGATCCGCAAGTGTTCCTGACGGCGGCCGAGCGGTTGGGCATCGCGCCGGCGCAGTGCGTGGTCTTCGAGGACGCTGTGGCTGGTGTGCAGGCCGCGCACGCTGGCGGTATGAAATGCGTTGCGGTTCGCTGCGTCGGCCATCATTCCGAGGCAAGCTTGCGCCAGGCCGGCGCCGATCTTGTTGTTGATACACTCGACCAGGTTTCCATAACGGATATTGCCGACCTTCTTAATTTGTAAAGGTCAACGATGTATCCTTCGTTATATCAGATCAACACGCGCATCCTTCTCGGCGAGATCGGTCCGCGCGCTACGCTCGACGACATCCCCGATGCCCTGCTCGGTCGCCTGGCGGCGCTGGGTTTCAACCTGATATGGATGCTCGGCATCTGGCAAACGGGAGAAGCGGGACGACAGGTCTCGCGGACGCATCCGGAGTTACGGCGCAGCTACGCACAAGAGCTACCGGACGTGACCGACAAGGACATTTGTGGTTCGCCGTTCGCCGTCCAAGAATACACGGTGCATCGCGATTTTGGCGGCGAGGCGGCGCTGGCCCGGCTGCGTCAGCGGCTGCATCAGCACGGTCTGCTATTGATGCTCGATTTCGTGCCCAACCACACTGCTTTGGATCATCCGTGGACGCAAAGCCATCCCGAATTCTACGTCGCGGGCAACGAAGAGGATTTGGCGCGCGAACCGCACAACTGGCAACGCCTTGTCAGCGGTTCTCGCTCGCTCATCTTGGCGCATGGCCGCGATCCGTATTTTCCCGGCTGGCCGGATACCTTGCAGCTCAACTATCGCCATGCCGGTCTGCGGGCCGCCATGCAGGCCGAGTTGCTGCGCATTGCCGAGCGCTGCGACGGTGTGCGCTGCGATATGGCCATGCTGCTCCTGCCTGATGTGTTCCTGAAAACCTGGGGCGACAAGTCCCGGCCCGCTGATGGCAGTGCGCCGGTCGATGAACTCTTCTGGCCCGATGCCCTTGCCGAGGTGCGCGAGCGGCATCCCGATTTCGTTTTCCTGGCCGAGGTGTACTGGGACCTGGAGTGGGTTTTGCAACAGCAGGGCTTTGCTTACACTTATGATAAGCGCCTGTACGACCGCTTGCGCGATCAGAAGGCTGGACCAGTGCGTGCTCATCTGAGTGCGCCTGTGTCATTCCAGAATCATTGTGCGCGGTTTTTGGAGAATCACGATGAGAAGCGGGCAGCGGCGGCATTCTCGTGGGAGGTGCATCAGCCGGCCGCGCTCTTGACGTACCTGACGCCGGGTCTGCGCTTCTTCCACGAAGGGCAATTACAAGGCCGCCGTGCTCATGCTTCGCTGCACTTGGCCCGCCGCCGCGTCGAGCCTGTCGATCCCGCTGTGCAGACATTTTACGAACGGCTGCTCGATTGCCTCCGCCGCAACCAGGTGCGTCAGGGGCATTGGGCGCTCCATCCTTGCCATCCGGCGTGGCACGGCAATGCCACGGTCGATCAGTTCGTGGCCTTCAGTTGGGAATCGGCCTCGGACCCTCGCCTTCTGGCGACCATCAACTTCGGGCCGAAGCGCGGGCAGTGCTATGTCCCGCTGCCCTTCCCGGAGCTGCGCGGCAAACCAGTGCTGCTGCGCGATTTGCTGAGTGCTGCCCAATACGAGCGCTCTGGCGACGAGCTGGTTTCGCGCGGTCTGTACCTGGACATGGCGGCCTGGGGATATCATTTGTTCGAGATTAGCGCAGGGTGATTCCGGTTTTCGGTTCTCAGGTTGTCGGTATACTAAACGTCGATAACCAGCAACGGGGAACCGAAAACCGAAAAACGAAAACGAAAATGCGTTTCACGGTGCTTGCCAGCGGCAGCGGCGGCAATGCCAGCCTGGTGCAATTGGCTGGTTTTGGCGTGCTCATCGATGTGGGATTAGGACCGCGACAGATCGGCAGCCGCCTGGCTCAGGTTGGTCTGTCATGGTCGGCGGTGCAGGCGGTGCTGTTGACTCACACGCATGGCGATCATTGGAAGGAAGCCACCTTGTTGCACTTGCATCGCTATAAGATCCCTTTTTGGTGTCATGCCAGCCATCATACGGTCTTGCGCACCTACTCGGACGGTTTTCTGGCCTTGCACGCTGCCGGTCTGGTACGCTCGTTTGAGGCAAATACGAAGTTCGAGCTAGCGCCGCACTTGCATTGCCGAGCGCTGCCGCTGCGACACGACGGCGGCGCCACGTTCGGCTTTCGTCTGGAGGGCCGTGGCGATTTATTCGGTCAAGGAAGTGCACTCGGCTACGTCGCCGATCTGGGCTGCTGGGATGAAGAACTGGCGACCCAGTTGGCCGACGTGGACATCCTGGCCGTCGAATTCAATCATGATGTGGCCATGCAGCAGGCCAGTGGCCGAACACCGCAGCTGATTCAGCGTGTCCTCGGGGAGGAGGGCCATCTCTCCAATGTCCAGGCCGCCGCTCTGGTGCGGGCCGTGCTCCAGCGTTCGACAGCTGGCCGGCTGCGCCATTTGGTACAGTTGCACCTGAGCCGCGAGTGCAATCGGCCGGCCCTGGCGCGCGCGGCGGCGCAACTGCTGCTGGAGGAGTTGGGCATCTCGATTGGATTGCACACGGCGGAACAGAATGCGACAAGCGCGATGCTGCATTTGAATGCGGCTGCTCCTCCCGTCAGAGCACGACGTTCGCCCAAACGCCAAACAAGGAACGATAGGCCGATTCAGCCGATGCTGCCAGGATTCGCCGACCAATCCGAACTGCGACCGTAACCGTAGTTTCGCCGGAGGGGGAATAGAGATCGGAAGGAGAGAAGCTAATCTGTAAAAACCTCATCTGGCTGTGCCGTACCCATGACGGCGCCTCTCTTTTCTGGAACGCTCAGGCGCAAGCATCGCTCGCTTATTTTATCCCTCAAATCACCGACGCCCCATCGGTCGCTGCGCACACATAAAGGACAGGTTTTATCCCTGTTTCTGCCCGATAGCGCGCGGCCACGGTGGAGGTAAACGCCTCGGTCTGCTCGCGGTGAATGAGGGCGACGGCGCAGCCACCGAAGCCGGCGCCGGTCATGCGGATGCCCAGGCACGCGGGATGAGACTGGCCACACTCAACCATGATATCCAACTCGCGACTCGATACGGCGAAGTCATCGCGCAGACTGGCGTGACTGGCGTTCATCAGCCGGCCCACGGCCTCGGCGTCGCCGCGGCGCATCGCCTCGGCGGCTTGTAAGGTGCGCTCGTTTTCAGTGACGACGTGCCGCGCTCGGCGGCGCGTGATTTCATCGAGCCGGCTGCACTCCGCCTCGAAATGCGCGGACGAGACATCGCGCAGAGCAGCGACGCCGAAAGCGCGCGCGGCCGATTCACACTGGCGGCGACGCTCATTGTAGGCGGAAGCGACCAGGCCGCGCCGCGTCGCCGTGTCCAGCACAACCACCGTCGTTCCCGCCGGGAATGGCACCGCTTCGGTGTGCAACGAACGGCAATCGATGAGCAGCGCATGTCCGGCGCGGCCGGCAGCGGAGATCATCTGATCCATGATGCCACAGCGTACGCCGACCCATTCGTTCTCGGCCTGCTGTCCCAGCCGCGCCATCGCTGCCATATCCCAGGGCAACTCAGATACGGCAACGAACGCGCGTGCCACGGCCAACTCCAGCGCCGCCGAGGACGATAGGCCTGCGCCAACCGGCACGTCTCCCGCGATTACACCTTCCCAACCGCGCAGCCTGTGGCCGCTCTCTTGCAAAGCCCAGGCCACGCCTTTGACATATTCGGCCCAACCACCGTTGCCTCGTGTCAAATTATCGAGAGTAAATGTCGTTGAACCAGTGAAGTCGAGCGAATGGGCCAGTACTTGCCGATCGCCGCGCGGACGCAGGGCCAGCCACACGGCCCGATCGATGGCCAAGGGCAGCACGAACCCATCGTTATAATCGGTGTGCTCGCCAATGAGATTGACGCGGCCCGGAGCACGAACCACGAATGCTGGCGGCGATTGAAAACGCTGCTCGAACTCGCGGCGGATGACGGACTCGCTCCAACGCATCAACATCTCGCTCTCTTTCCGATCAAGGCACGCTCAGTGATTGGCCATTGTCACGGGGACCGAGTCGGAGGATAAAAGGCGCCGCCCGTTTGGCCCATTCGGCAGCCGAGGGATATTGCCCTGCTTCAGCATCAAAACAACTCCGCAACATCTCTGTATCGATGATACCCGGATTCAGTGGGATGGCAGCCATGCCGTCTGGCAATTCCTGGGCCAGCGCCAGGGTCAAGCCTTCGATGGCGTATTTGCTAGCGCAATACGGCGCCACTTCCGGCGAAGTTGAGCGGCCCCAACCGGAGCTGAAGTTGACGATGACACCGCAACCCCGGGCGATCATGGCAGGCAGAAAGCTCCGCAGTACGTTGGCCACGCCCTTGATGTTGATGTCGATGAGGCGGTCGAAGTCGTCGGCCGGCACCTGCCACAACGGCGCGTTGGCGTTGATGATGGCCGCATTATTGAGGAGCAGATCAGGTGCTTCCTGTTCGGCCAACAGCCGGTCGGCCCACGCTTGCACCTGATCGCGGCGTACCACATCGACAAGAGTGAAATCGTGCGGCGAACCGAAGCGCTGCCGCAGATGATCCAGCTCGGTGGCGGAACGCCCGCAGCCGAAAACAATGTGGCCCAACTCGATGAAGCGCTCGGTCAGCGCTCGGCCCAGGCCGCGCGTTACACCGGTCAGCACGATTCGCCGCGGAGATGTCGTTGTCATGATAAACTCTGTTGTCTTTCCTTTCTATGTTCTCTGGGACTCTGTGGCTAATTCTTTTGGGGAACAGCCGCTGCTTGCAGGTAAGCAATCAGGTCGGCGACATCCTGCTTGCTCAGTTGCGCCTCCAGGCCTTCGGGCATGAGCGATTTGCCCGTTGCCTGAATTTCCTCGATTTGATCGCGCAAAATCGTGTCCTCGGCTTTTTCGCCGCGGCGCAACGTCACGCTGGAGGCCGTGTCCGCAGCGATCAGGCCGCTGAACACCTGCCCTTTTTTGGTCGTGACCTGATAATTCAGATAACGCGAGTCTACTTCTCGGCTGGGATCGAGGATATCGTTGAGTAGCTGCTCGGCAGATTTGTTGCGCAGCACAGCCAATAAATCCGGGCCGACCTCGAATCCTTCGTTGTCCAAACGATGACAGATGCTGCAGTTCTTCTTGAAGATAGCCTTGCCGCGCACCGTGTCTGTTTGCAACTCCAGAGCCTCGCGGTAGGCAGCGACGACTTTCTGGCGTTCCGGGGCCGCCTGTCCGGCCAGGAGATGCCGGGCGCGTTGGCGAATGTCGGCATTGGCGTGCCGGCGCAGTTGTTCCAAACGCTGCGGTTCCAGTTGATTGCCCAGCACTTTCTTTTGCTCGATGGCGTCGAGCAAGCGCGGCAGACGATCGGCCCGTGCGAACAGTGCCTCGACAGCCTCGCGGCGAACACTGGGACTGTAGCCGTTCCAGGCAGCGAGAAGCCGGTCGGCAACTTCCGGTTGTGGATGCGATGACAAAGCGCGAATCATGGCCAACTGTACTTCCGGCGGCGTTTGCGGACTGAGGAGATCGTCTGCCGCCGCCGCCGCCACAGCATAGGGGCCGCGGCCCAGCAAGCGAAGGGCGGCGATACGCTCCGCCAGCGGGCGCTTGGGGTCTCGACTTGTATTCGCCGCCTGTTCAAACAACGGGCGGACACCTTCGACCGCTTCTTGCAGTGAGGCAGGCGGCTTGTCCCAGAGCTGCGTCAGCGGCCGTGAGCTGTTCTGCAAACCCTGGCCAAGACCATCGAGGACAGCAAACTGCCACGGCGCGGACCCGCTCGTTCCCGCACGCGGAGCAGCAACGAGCAAACACAATGCTTTTTTCAGATCTGTATTATCGGCTTTGGTGCCGACGAGTGCAGCCAAGCGGGAAAGCAATCGCAAATGGGCTGTCCCCCTGGTTCCCTCGCGGAGGGTGGGAACGATAAAGTCTGGATCTTGGACCAAAGATTCCAGCAGAGCGATGCCGGAACCGTGGATTGAGCTGAGTACCGCTGTTTGTGTCCAGCGATCACAGGCATCCCGGCGTGCGATGCGTGCCAACGCCGCCACCATTTCGGGACCAGCGCCGGCGCCCAACGTGAAGGCCAACTGGAAGCGCACACGCGGTGAGGAATCGTCCGTCCGCGCGGCCACGGCAGCACGCAGTTTCACCGAACTGGACAGATATTCCTCGGACAAACGCAATGCCTGTTCACGCACGCCGGGCACCGGATCTTTCAACGCTTGTTCGATGTCCTCCGCAGTCAGTACCTTCAAGCCGTGCAGTGTCCACAGGCAATGCGCCCGTCCAGGAGCCGACTTGCTTGTACGGGCGAAGTCGCGCAGCCAGCGCACGGCACTGCGATCCTGGCGTTCGATCAGCAGGCGCTGCGCGGTCAGCCGCCACCATAAATTGCCATCGTTGAGATGTTCGACGAGTGCTTGCGTGGATGCCTTCCGCAAGGAAGGTTTGCGGCCCGGTTGGCCGGCGGCGCGAACGCGCCAGATACGGCCACGGCCGCGGCTTTCCAGGTTCAGTTTCTTCTTGATGTCTTCTGGCAGCGACAACGGCGTCTCGATCACCTCGCGGTAGAAATCGAGCACATAGAGCGCGCCGTCTGGTCCTAGCGTCAAATGTACCGGACGAAACCAAGTATCGGTCGAAGCTAGAAACTCGCACTTCTGCTCATCGTCAGCGCGCTGGGCAATAAATGTGGCACCGTGATCAATAAGCACATCGCGATGGATGAGATTGTTGGCCGGGTCGCAGACGAAGACATTGCCGCGATATGCTTCCGGAAAACCGTCGGCGGCGTAGACAAGGGGACTACAGGCCGAGGTGATATATCCTCCGGGCACCAGCTCCGTAGCCGCGAATTGGCGCGGATTGTAACCACCCTTGCCTTCCTTGCGGCGCGTGGTGCGTTCGACGCGCCATGCCTCAAACGGACTGATGCGATGCACCTGGCAAGCGGCGCCGTGGTCGGGAATGTCCAACGTGACGGCGCTGACTGCCAGGGCTGGATTGCGGCGCAGATAAGAATCGGGTAGCACAATATGCCGCAGGTGTTGGCTATTGGTAGCCGTGAACCAGTGTTGCCAGTCATCGGGAGCCAGACCGTACTGTCCGCCGCCGGAGGTCGCTTCCAGACTGCCGGGCGTCTCCGGATGAAAGCGAATGCCACGGCCGCGCAGCGTCAACGGCGGCATGTCCAGTTTCTCTAAGGAGTGAATGGTGCCGCCGTCGCCGCCGACCATACCATAAACCCAGTTATCCAATCCCCATTGGAGACTATTGACGAGTTGCTGAATGTTGGCCAGATTGAAGCCGGTGTACAGCACGCGCTGTCGATCCGCCTTGCCGTCGCCATCAGTATCTTCGAGATAGAGAAGGTCCGGCGCATTCGCTACCAACAATCCGCCGCGCCAGGGAAGTACGCCGGTAGGAAAACGCAAACCCTCAGCATAGACACGGCTCGTCTCATACGTGCCGTCGCCGTCGTGGTCTTCCAGCACCTTGATGCGTCCCGAGGTGATGCGTCCCGTGGCCACGCCGCCGTTGGGGTAGCCACGCATCTCGGCAACGAAGATGCGGCCCTCCTCGTCGAAGGCCATCGCTACCGGATCGATCACGTCCGGCTCAGCGGCCACGAGGTCGATTTCAAACCCTTTGGGCAGTCGAAAGGTCGCTTGCTCTTCACGCGGCGACAAGGGACTTTTCGGCGCTCCGCCCGGCTTCGGCTCCGCTGCATCGATGGCCAAAATGATAACGAGTGTACATCCCAGGATCGAGCTTAACTGTACCCATGTCGTTCGTGCATGCATCTTCGTCGTCCTGTTATTCGTGGAAGGAATCGCGGAGTTCAGTCTAACCAACGCGGCCCCTTCCGTCGAGCGATGCCCCCAGTTATCTAGCAGGGACTGGTTCGCTAGCGTGAAGCCGCAATCTTACTCTTCTGTTTTTCCAGTGATCTCCTATCAAGTCAGCATGACACTACCGAACCTCCTGATTGTCGGCGCCAGTACCCGTGCTGCTGCCTTCTCGGCCTTGCGAGCGGGGCTGCGTCCCTGGTGTGTCGATCTGTTTGCTGA
>JAJPHU010000005.1 GCA_021325115.1 Planctomycetota bacterium
CCGACCTCGATCTCAACGGTGTCAAACATGCCCGGCCCATTTTCCACAAAAACTACCTTACGCGATCCGTGATCGATAACCGCACTGCATGGCACCGCCAACCCATAACCCACGGTGAGCATGGCTTGCGTGCTGGCTTGATGCAGCAAACTGTACACGCCGCCGGGGACGCCAGGAATGGCTGAAGCCAACAAGCCGTGCAGCGTTACATCCACGATGCGTTCTTTCCATCGTTCCTCGCTCACAGCGTGTTGCCACCAGCCCAGGCGCGCCACTGGCGCCTCCGTGCGGGCCGTGACCAGCATTCCCGAACGCAAGTCGTGATGGGGATCATCAATCTCCAGCCGAGCGGTCCAGGTGGAGGCGGCGGCTTCGCCGTCGATACGCACGATCTTCCCCCGAAAGGGCGCGTGGCCCGACAGGGCTTCGCTACGGGCCTCCACAAGTTGCCCTTCGGTTAAGAACGGCAGATCGGCGGCGAATACCTCGGCCCGAACGCCCACGGCAGACGTGCTGGCCGATCGTTCTGCCGGACCGACCAACACGACTTCACGGCATAACGGCCGATACTCGACGGCAGCCGTGCGGATGCCGGCGAGTTGCACGCGATAAGGCGAGAATTGCATGCGGGCCAATACGCCGTCGGGCAACGGCGTTGCCTCTTCCTTCTTGCGGCGGACGAGGGCCATGTTGCAGACCGGACATTTGCCGGGAAAGTCCGAGACCACTCCCGGACACATCGGGCACCAGAATTCCATGTCTTCGCTCATCCGTCTTGGCTCAATGTTGCCCGCTCCTGTCAAACGCTGCCACAAATGACGCAAAGAAGGCCAGGAACCGACTAGCAGCAACACGGCCAGCAACACGAGGAAAAAGCGTAAACGGACAATCAGCACGCGCACCGCCAGCCAGGCGGACAATCGCGTCGAGGGGCCGCCGGTCACTGTGTTGGTAGACGAAGAGATGGAATCAAATAAGGCCATCGATCACTCCTTCGTAGCTGGCTGGCAGCAGCCATCGCTATTCCACCAGCCTTTGCTGCACTTACTTGTAACCCTCCCAACTGGCGTAGTCTTTGTAATCTTCTTCTCGGAAGACCCATAAAGGATCTTTGCCCATGACGATATAATGCACTTCTTGAGTAGCCTGCGGCTTTAGCAGGTGCAAGCGCGTCTTAAAGCAGCGTTTGCCGTCCGGGCGCGACACTTCTTCAAGGACTTCGTAGCTGCCCAGCTTCTGTTTTTTGCCCCAGCCCGAATCTACCACCTGGACCCGCAAGGAAGCCGCCTCAATCGTTTTGCCCACGGGCCGGCCGCTTTGCCAAGCGTTCAGCGCCGTTTCCAGTGCCTGCCGCGAGAGGTCGCGCGGCGGTACGTAATTGGGGGCTTTGCGGCTGCAGCCGCAAAGCCCCCAAGCAAACAAGACGAGCATCGCGCCCATGCATGCCTGCCCCCAGCGCTTTTGTCGTACTCGCTCTTTGTAACGCTTCATCACATTCCTCCTAGAAATCGGGACCAAGCACGTCACCGCCGTTGCGCGTGCCTAAAGCGCGCCAGGTTGGCAAGGAGATGGCATTGGGGACGAAACGCACCGACCCATCGCACAAAGCGACATTGACTCCGCCCGTGTGCATACTCGACGGCGGGCTATCCATGGCCATGTTGACCATGCCGCCTGGGAAGCCTTTCGCGCCGCAATTGTTCGTGTTCGGTTGAGACACATGGTTGTACAGCGTACAGCAGTCCTCGCCCATGGCCCAACAGACGCCGCCGTCGTAGCACATGGCGATGCCAAAGGCGGGATTGATTGACTGGCAGGCCAGGTAAGTTTCATCCAAGGTAGTTGTGGGGGGCATGAGGAGCATGACCGTGCGCGGATTGTAGACGCCGCCGCCCCGAAGCCGTTCGCTGAATAGTGTCGTCTGGCTGGTGCCGTCGGTGATGTCCGCGATCTTAACTTGGCTCTGATAATAAAAGATGCCATTGGGAGTTAATCCAGGTGCCAAGGTACTTTGTAGACCAGGAGCATCGCCAAGGTCGCACATAAAGGCCGTGCCTTGGTTGCCCCGATAGTTATTGCCGGGATAGGCCACGCCGTCGGCTGCCGTCACAAATGGCGGCGTCGGATCGGACGGGCACTGGAACATTTTGATTAAAGTCAAGCAAGCTGCATTAATCCCACCGGGATTGATATAGGCTTGCATTCAACCCGCTCCGCCGCTAAACATGTCGCCGCTATTGGGTGGATAGCGGAAATCGAGAGCGTTGTACACATTCCCTTGTTCCAAGTACGGCAGCAGCTGGCTGTGCGCCGACCAGCGTGCGTAGATCGGAGCGCCTGGGTAGGGCGGACTTTTGCCGTAGGGGAAATGCAAGTTAACGTCATGAAAATTATGCGCTGCCAGACTCATTTGTTTGAGATTGTTCTGACACTGGGCGCGGGCAGCGGTTTCGCGCACCTTCTGCACCGCCGGAAGAAGCAAGCCGATAAGTACGGCGATGATGGCGATCACCACCAACAGTTCAATCAATGTGAACGCAGAACGAGTACGAGTCATGATGAAAGCTCCTTAACTACGGACAAGGAAAACGATCCCCTTGGACCGAGACAGACCACACAGATGCCGCAAGGCAATGCCCATGCAGATCCAAGCGCAAGCGCAGACGAAACGGATCTTCTACGCTGTGCGCGCGTACCTATGATTTGTCAATGTCTTGCAGACGCGAACGGATTAGAGGGCGAGGCGAGGAGGATGATAGATGGGGGAGGGATGTCGCGGCGGAAGCGAGATGGAAGTTTCCGACATCCAATTGCCCC
>JAJPHU010000073.1 GCA_021325115.1 Planctomycetota bacterium
TAACAGCGGCATTTCGCCGGGCCTCAAGATCGGCGATCAATTCGGAAATCAATTCCTCGGTTTCACGGCAGGCCGTGCCGTTGCCGAGAGCGATGACATGAATCTGGTGTTTACGCACCAGTTCTTCCAATTTCGCCTTGGCTTCGTCGCGTTTGCCAGTGTGGGGATGGATAACACCGTCTTCGAGTAGATTGCCACTCTCATCGAGGGCAGCCAGTTTGCAGCCGTTGCGATAGCCGGGATCGATGGCCAGGACGCGCCGGCCGCGCAGCGGCGGCGCCAGGAGCTTGCTGCGCAGATTGCGGGCGAAGACCGCAACGGCATGATCTTCCGCCCGCATCTTCAATTCGCGGCGAATTTCGCGTTCCAGGCTGGGCACCAGCAGTTGCGTCAAGGCTTCGTGCGTCACCTCGCGCAGTAAATCGGCGTGCGGATGTTTTTGCAGCGCCTCGGCTCGTTCGCGTAGCGGTGTGATGGCCGCACGCGGTGGTTCGGGCGAGCTGGCAGCATTAGCTGCCGGCTGCGTTTCAACGGGCGATTCGCCGGTCCCGGCAGCGTTAGCTGCCGGCTCACTGGCTGTTGCTGCACTCGGTGCGACAGGCGGGGCGGCCGTTTCCGGCAGCGGCGGCGGCGAACCCGGCAGCGGCAAGGGCAGACGCTCCAGGGCCACGCGCAAGCCCAATTCGGCATTCCATTCCAGTCTTACGTGCAGGGCGTTCTCTTTCTCGCCGCGATTGATAGCCAAGATGCGGTGCGGCGGAATGTGGCGAATCGGCTCGGTGAACTGGAAGTAATCCTTGTATTCCAGTCCTTGCCCTTCAGCGATTTTATCGCTCTTGTTCGTACACAATTTGCCAGTGTCCCACAGCACGTTGCGGACAGCGGCGCGCACGTCGGCCGACTCGGCGATCATCTCGGCGAGAATATGTCGCACACCTTCCTGTACCTGTTCCGGCGTGGCTAGCTCTTTTTCGGGCTGGACCATGCCAGCCAGGATTTCCGCAAGGTTGCTCACAGCGGGATCGCCGTGCCAGATGGCCAGGGCCAGCGGTCCCAGTCCTTTTTCACGAGCCGTCGTCGCGGGCGTTCGTTTCTTGGGTTTGTAGGGCAAATACAGGTCTTCGAGGCGGCGCGGCTGGTCGGCCGACAGGATGGCAGCCCGCAACTCCGGCGTCAGCTTGCCCTGGTTGTCGATGCTGCGAAGAATGGTCTGTTTACGCTCGGCCAACTGCCGCAGCTGATGCAAGCGCTCTTGAATGAGGCGCAGTATATCTTCGCCCAGGCCGCCGCTGCGCTCCTTGCGATAGCGCAGAATGAACGGGATGGTGTTGCCCTCGTCGAGCATTTGCACCACGCTTTCGACCTGCGTTCGACGAATTTGCAGATCTTGGGCGATCCGTGAGAGGTCGAGACGCCGTCGTTCTCCATGAGATCGCGTCGAGACCGGGTGCATATCGCTTGGCGTCCCGGACGGTTGCACTTCTGTTGTGGTAGGCACGGCCTCAAATCTCCTGCGAGTGTATCCGATCCCGCTCCTGCGAGCAAGCTGCAACAATCGGCCTACTCTAGCGCGAATGTGGCCTACTCTAGCGCGAATCCGGCATGGTGTCAAGATGGGGGTGCTTTGCTTACTCGCCCAGGATCTTGATCAGCACGCGCTTGGGGCGGTGACCATCGAACTCGCCGTAAAAAATCTGTTCCCACGGCCCGAAGTCGAGCTTGCCCTTGGTGATGGCCACCACGACTTCGCGGCCCATGATCTGGCGTTTCATATGGGCGTCGGCGTTGTCTTCGCCAGTGCGGTTGTGGTGGTAGACGTTGGGGTCGGGGTTGAAGGGAGCGAGTTTCTCCAGCCATGCACCGAAGTCGTGGTGCAAGCCGTGCTCATCATCGTTGATGAACACGGAACTGGTGATGTGCATCGTGTTCACGAGCACCAGTCCTTCCGTCACGCCGCTTTTGGCCACGGCGTCGCGCACCTGCGGCGTGATGTTCACGAAGGCCATTTTGCTGGGAATATTGAGCGTCAGATACTCTGTGTGCGCTTTCATCGCGGAAACCTCCGATTCACTCGCGCTCTTCGATGCGGTACAGATGCGTCAAGGTGCGGACAAACAGCGCCTTGCCGGCCACGGCCGGCGAAGCGCGGCAGCCGGTGGCCAGTCGGTTCGTTGCCCATTTCTTGTAGGTCCGGCCGGCGGCGAGGACGTGACCCAATCCGTCTTCATCGAAAAGGTACAGCCGGCCGCTGGCGTACAAGGGCGAGGCCCAGAACTTGCCACCGAGCCGCTCTTGCCAGACCATTGCGCCTGTCTTGGCTTCCAGGCAAGAGACCATCCCGACCTCGTTGACCATGTATAGTAAATCGTCTACCAAAATCGGCGAGGACCGCGACGGCACGCTGTTTTTGTTCTTGGCTTTCCAGACGATATGCGTGGCGGTCACATCGCCGCGGCCATCCGGACGCACCGCCAACAAGCGCAGGCCGCCGTCGCCGGTACACAGAAACACCTTGCCCTGGCCGTACAGCGGCGGCGCTGTCACGTTCATGCCGCCATGATAGACCCGCCACAGCTCCGCACCCGTCTGTGGATTGTAAGCAATGGTTGCCACGGCTGCGGAGCTGATCAGCTGCGGCCTGCCATCTATAATACGGATCGCAGGAGTGCTAAATGCTTTTTTGGCATCGCCGTCGTCCGTTTTGTAATCGATGGCGCGGTCCTTCTGCCACACCGTTTTGCCGCTGTACTTGTTCAGGGCGACGAGGTATTGCTTATCGTAGCCATCAAAAGTGAGAAACAATAAATCGCCATACAGGATGGGAGACGAGGCGGCGCCGCGCCAGTGATCGCAGCGCAGATCACGCCGCTGCCAGAGCAGCGTGCCGTGGTAGGTATCCAGGCAAGCTGTGCCGTAGGTGCCAAAGTGGACGTAGACGCGCCCTTCTTCGATGGCCGGCGTCGGTGAAGCGAAGCTGTTGAACCGCGCCCACAATTCGCTTGGCTCTTCCACGTCGAAGATTTTGAGGTCGTGCCGTATTTGGCCGCTGGCGCGATCGACGCAGACGGCGAACAGCTGCTTGCCGTCTGCTTTGGCCGTGGTCAGCCAGACCTGATCGCCCCAGACAACCGGCGACGACCAGCCTTTATCGTGAATCGCCGTTTTCCAGACGATGTTTTTGTGTTCGCTCCAGGTCCGGGGTAAGGGAGCGTTGTCGGCACGGTTATCGCCGTGGGGGCCACGGAACTGCGGCCAGTTCTCGCCCGCGGCAGACAGGCCGGCCAGCGAGAGGATCAGGAATAACCTCAGCAGGTGACGCATAGGAGAACTCGACGTTGGCGAAGAACTTGCGGAGTGCCTACGAGGTTTATAGCAAAGTATGCCGAGGCTGCCAGTCCGCTTCGTCATCTGGGCATTGTAGCCGCGCCGGAGGGTCCCCTGCGTCTGATGCCGGGCTTGGTTCGCCTGCCGGACGTAGCGTTTCTCTCCTGGAAATAGCTGCCCGTTGAAGTGCCTGTGTTCGCGCGAGTCGAAAAATCGCCCCGGCGGTGAAGACAAAGCAAGGCGGAGACTGCCAGGTCATCGTGTTTTTTCTCCCTCGTTTTGATACAATTATTTTCTCTGTGAAGTGGATAGGCCCAGGAGCCAGCAATATATGATGCCGATGACCTTGACCGAAAAGATCCTCGCCCGCCATGCGGGACGCGCCGCCGTCCAGCCCGGCGACAACATCTGGGTGGATGTTGACGTTCTCTTGACCCATGATGTATGCGGCCCAGGTACCATCGGTATTTTCAAGCAGCACTTCGGCAAAGAGGCCAAGGTCTGGGACCGGCACAAAGTCGTTATCGTGCCCGATCACTACATCTTCACCGCTGACAAGATGGCCAACCGCAACGTGGACGTGCTGCGCCAGTTCGCCCGCGAGCAGGATCTGCCCTACTACTACGACGTGGGCACCGACAAATATAAAGGCGTTTGCCACATCGCCTTGCCCGAAGAGGGACACACGCGGCCCGGCGAAGTGCTGTTCGGTACCGATAGCCACACCTGCACGGCAGGAGCGTTCGGCGAGTTCGCCACCGGTATCGGCAACACCGACGCTGGCTTCATCCTTGGCACGGGCAAGCTATGGGTCAAAGTGCCGCCGACCATGCGTTTCGTCTTCCACGGCCACCTGCCGCC
Source organism: Planctomycetota bacterium (assembly GCA_021325115.1). GTDB lineage: Bacteria > Planctomycetota > Planctomycetia > Gemmatales > Gemmataceae > JAJPHU01. Next base: position 4,186 of record JAJPHU010000073.1, read on the forward strand.
CTATTTGATGGCCAAGGATCTCATCCTCGCCGTCATCGGCGACATCGGCTGTGATGGAGCCACCTATCGCGCCATGGAATTCGACGGCGAGGGCGTCTATGCGCTGAACATCGAAGAGCGTATGACGCTGTGCAACATGGTCATCGAGGCCGGCGGCAAGAACGGTGTCATCGCCCCGGACAAGGCCACGCTCGCTTACGTCGATGCTCGCAACAAACACGGCATCCCCTACACGCCGGTCTACACCGACCCGGGGGCGAAGTTTATCTTTGAAAAAGTCTACGATGTGACCAAGTTGCAGCCGGTCGTGGCCAAGCCGCACAGCCCGGATAATCGTGCTGCCGTCAGCGAAGTGCGCGGCACCCGGCTCGATCGCGCCTACATCGGCTCCTGCACCGGCGGCAAGCTGACCGACTTCCGCGCCGCGGCGCAGATCCTCAAAAACAAGAGTGTTAAGATCGACACGTTTGTAGTGCCGGCCACCAGCGAAGTGGCGGCCGGCCTAAAAACTGAGAAAATCGATGGAAAAACTCTTGAAGAAGTGTTCCTGTCTGCCGGGGCCAAGGTAGGGCCGCCATCTTGCGCTGCTTGCCTGGGCGGACCGAGCGATACCTTCGGCCGGCTCAATGAGCCTTTGAGCTGCATCAGCACCACCAACCGCAATTTCCCCGGCCGCATGGGACACAAGGAGGCGCGGGTTTATCTCGCCAGTCCGCTCACCGTCGCCGCCAGCGCCGTCACGGGCGTCATCACCGATCCCCGTGAGTGTCTGGAATGATACCTCGCGGTCTAGCGCCGGCACCGAGCAGGACAGCAGTATTCTTCCCGGGTGACCCGCACCTGGACACCAATATCCTTATTCAACTTGTTCGGGGAGTGCCCGAATTGGTGGCCTAGGTGCAGACCCAACAACCTCTGGGGCTGAGTTACAACCTGGTTGTGGCTGCAGAATTTTGATACTCGGTAAGGGAACGGGAGCACAGCTATGGCTGGTGGAGCAGCAGTATGGTCTGCCATTGATTCAGGATGTATCCTTACAAGAGATTGACAGGGCGGCCACTCGGCTCCAGGCTGCTTTTGCGGGAGACCCTTTCCCTCGGATTCAGCGGAGAGAGGATGCCCGAGTAGCCGCTACTGCTTTCCTCAAGCAGAAACGACTGGCGATGGGCGATATTCAGCTTTTCAAACGAGCAAAGGATCTCCGTCTAGAGTAATTTTCAGAGCAGGTAGCATGCCCTACCGTTTTGTCCGCCCGTCCTCCGAGTTTTTCGTTAACCCTTAACTTTTTCGGACTATTACCATGCAAACAACCATCATCGGCAAAGCCTACGTCCTGGGTGACAACATCGATACAGATCAGATCATTCCGGCCCAGTATCTGACGTTCAATCCGGCCATCCCGGAAGAATACAAGCAGTTCGGCAAGTACGCGCTGAGCAGTGTGCCGCCGTCGCAGGCGGGGCTGCCCAAGGGGCATGTGCCGTTTCACACCGACGACGAGTTTGTCTCACCATACAAGTTCATCGTCGCCGGCAAAAACTTCGGCTGTGGTTCCTCGCGCGAACATGCCCCTATCGCTCTGGACGCCGCCGGCATCGAGGCAGTTATCGCCGAGTTTTACGCGCGCATCTTCTATCGCAACGCCGTCAATGGTGGCTATCTGATTCCCTTTGAAAGCGTCGAGCGGCTGTGCGAGCGTGTGTGTACAGGAGACGAGTTGCGTCTGGATGTGGCTCAGCATATGCTGCATAACTTGACGACCGGCGAGCGCTATGAGCTGAAACCGCTGGGGGAAGTGGCGCCGATTCTCGAAGCAGGCGGTATCTTTCCTTTTGCGCGCAAAAGCGGAATGTTGAAGATCTGAGAATCTGGCGAGCGGGACGTTGACAGACCCCGCTCGCCGAAGTTACTCCGCGACGTACTCAAAGCCGTCGATGACTTTTTGGCTCATCAAGACGTTCAACGATATCACGCCAATGTAGAGGGACACAAGATACGGCACCACGGCCAGGACGATCATGTAGAACAACGTCACTTCGCCCAAGAACCCCGTCATCTGTTCCAGGAAGTTGATTCCCAAAGCGAACAGGCAGCTCAGACCGCCGCCGCCCATCGGCAGGAGCATCAGAATGCTCGAGGCAATGCCCCAGCGACGCGACTCCAGGTTTTGCATCTTCACGGCACCGATGATGGCAAAGGCGTTGTAGATCAGCAAGAGGATGAATAAGCCCATCATCCACAGACGCCCCATTGGGGGAAATCCACCGACCCAAAAGTCGTAGATCGCCTTCTCATCCGCCGCTTGCACGATCTCCAGGTCTTTGTCCTTGAGGTCCTTGAATTCCTTATAGCCCTCGATGCGCTGGAGGGCGTTCTTGTCGTCTTTGTAGTGGGCTTTGAGAACTTTGTAATAATCGACGACAGAATCGCTGAAGACCATCGGCCAAAACGACCAGCAGATGAGGAAAATATTGCTCAAGGCGCTGAGTCCGCCAATAAGCATGATGAAGTTGGACGGCTTGACCACTGCCTCCTGAGCCGGTCCGCGCAGGTCTTTGATCGACAGGTCCGGGGCGTAATTGATCTCCGGTCTCTCTTCCTCTTCTTCTTCCTTGGCCCCAACAAACGAGTAGATACCACCGCTGTCCTCGTCGTCGTCCAAGGCAGGCTTTTTGGGAGGGGGTTTGGGACCACCCGCTTTCTTGATGGCGGCCTTTGCTTTTTTCTTGGGCGCTTTGCTGACAGGCGTCTTCGGACGCGGGCGCTCCTCTTCCTCAACAAGTCCGGGCGTGAGAAACTCGCTATGGCATTTGGGGCACTTGACCTTCTTGCCGTCAGGCACCGGCTTGGCCGGCCGTAATACCGATTTACAATCGGGACAAGTGATTCGCTCAGAGGTCATGGCTGCTTACCCTGGAAGGATTTGCCAAGGATCGATCCCCCTCGTTTGCGCCAGGGGCTAATAATTCATGTTATTCTATGGTTGCGGCTTCTGCCAGACTGTAATGACTGCGGGGTGGCCGAGGACGCGGACAGATAGCTGCCGGCGTGCTTTCCAGCCGATGTTGCGAACGGCCGAACGCAGCACGGCGGCCGCACTGACGATCAGCACAGCCAAGCCGCCCGGCCGCAGGACACGATCATACTCGCGCAGCATAGCGTGATACAGCGGGACAACGGCATCGGGGCTGCTCAGCTGTTTGCCGAACGGCGGATTGGAGACGAGGCGATCCACCGTAGCGGCGGCAAGCGGCAAGCGCGTGGCGTCCCACTGGGCCAGCAAAGCGGGACCAAGGCGGCGCAAATTAATGGCTGCAGCGCGGACGGCGCTAAAATCGCTATCGCCGCCCCATACCGGAGCGCAGCCGCCACGCTCCCCCTTTCGCTCTCCAACATGGGGAAAGGGGGCCGCCAGGCGTTCGGCCAAAATTGTGCCGGCGCCGCACATCGGGTCCAGAACGACGTGCTGAGGGCCAATTTCAGCCAAACGGATCATGGCGGCGGCGATGGTCGGCCGCAGCGACGCCGGACGATGCTCCAGCTTGTACGTGCGATGACGCATGGTGCGATCGGACAAGCGCAGTCCGCAAACGGCCGTCGCCCCGTGGATGGTCAGCCAGAATTCCACAGCGGCATTCTCCTCGACGGGTCGCCAGCTTTCCGGCACCGTGCCGGCCAGTCCCTGCGCCAGCGCCTTTTGGGCATCGCGGCGGAGATAGCCGTGTCGGCCTTCCATCTGGGTAACGAGGTGATAGGTCGGCCGTCCTTTCGGCTTGGGCCGCAACGCACGGTGGATATGTAACAGGGTCGGCCAATCCGCCTCCCGCGCCGTCCAGCGGCGGATGTGATCGAGATCCTCGGCGCGGTAGCTGAGCTGATCGCTGCCCCAGGCCAACAAAAACACGTCTTCCGTGGTCCGCAGTTTCAACACGCGCGCATCGATTTCCGGCAGACGAAAGACGACCAGGCCGGGGCTGGTCTTTTTGACCTCGCCGCCGAGATCGTGTTCGATTTCCTCGGCGGCGACAGCTTCCAGGCCAGGATGGACCAAAGCGTAACAGGCCGGCGGTACAGATGGCTGCGAGCGCGGCATGGCGTAGCGTCTTGTTTCGCCGCGAGCCGCAGGCAAAGTAGGAGGCCTCTCGTGCTTCGCCTGCGGCTCGCGGCGAAATGGGAATTGGTCCTCTCTTGCACGAACAACAGCTACCGTTATACTAACAATTCCCCCTAAGGGCAGACGGTTTTTCACGGAGAGCGTTGCATGGTTGAGCAGATGCTGATCGACTTGAAAGCCTTGCTGGTCGAGCGCGAGGATTGTGATGCGGGAACCGTATCGAAGCTGCGCGAAGGGCTGGCCCAGGGTGGCGGCCAGTTCCGCAGCCTCCGCGACGTGACGGAAGTCCTCAAAAAGAAGATCGAATCGTCCAGCGGCGCCGCCGCCAAGCGCTGGCACCTCAAGCTCGGCATCGCCTCGTTCTTCCTCGGTTACATACGGCAAGCTGCCGAGCATCTGCGCCAGGCGGAGGGGGCGTTGGCTAATTTCTACCTGGGACGTGCTCTGATCTCCCTGCGTGAGTTTGACGACGCGCTGAAGGCTTTCGACCGAGCCGAGAAGGCCGGCTACAATCCCAGCCAGGTGCAGCTGCAACGGGCGGGCATCTATCGCCAAAAAGGCGACTTGCACCAGGCCCGCGCCATCCTCAACAAGCTCACCGATCTGGCCAGCCACAGCGCCGAGTACCATTATCAGATAGCCTGCTGTCTTCTCGCGGAGGGTGAGCGCCTCAAGGCCGTTGAGCACCTGGAAAAGGCCGAGAAATTTGATCCGACGCACACAGGCGTCTTGTTTCAGCTGGCTCATGCCAACGACCTGGCCGGTAACGATGATGAAGCTATCGCTTTCTACGAGCGCTGCCTTAAACATCCGCCGTTGCATGCCGGCGTCCTAAACAACCTCGGCGTTCTCTACGAAGACCACGAACAGTACGACAAGGCCATCGAGTGCTACCGCCGCGTACTGGCCAGCAATCCCCTGGACGAGCAGGCGCGTCTGTTCCTCAAGGACGCCCAGGCGTCGAAGACCATGTACTACAGTCCTGAGGAAGAACATGCCTTCAGCCGCTTCAGCCAGGTCTTGGAAACGCCCGTTACGGATTTCGAGTTGTCCGTACGTGCACGCAACTGCCTGAAAAAAATGAACATCAAAACGCTGGGCGACCTGACACGCATCAACGAGCAGCAGCTGCTCAGCAGCAAGAACTTCGGCGAAACCTCGCTGGAAGAAATCAAGGAGATGATGGCGAGCAAGGGATTGCGGCTGGGGCAATCGCTGGAGGAAGGCGCGCAGCAAGATGTGCGTTTCCGGGCCCAGCAGCAGTTCAGCGAACAGGAACAGGCCCTTCTCAGCAAGCCGGTCAGCGATCTGAACTTGTCGGTCCGCGCCCGCAAGTGCATGAACCGCCTGGGCATCAACACGGTAGGCGAGCTGGTCAGCCGTACTGCAGACGAATTGCTGGAATCGAAGAACTTCGGCATGACCTCCCTGAGCGAAGTCCGTGAAAAATTGGGGCAGTTGGGCCTGACCCTTCGCGGAGATTAATAGACTAACTCCAGAGCCACAGAGAACCCAGAGAAAAACACAGAAAAAAGATAAAAGAGAAAGGTTAAAAAGGGTAGAAGAGGGCATACGCTCGCTCTGTTGTTTTCTGAATCCTGCCTTGGGAATTTTTTATCTTATCTCCGTGTTTTTCTCTCTGCGTTCTCTGTGACTCTGGAGTTGGTTCTTCTTTTGGCATGGCTATTCATTTCGAGTTGTTGGCGACGGATGGCGCGGCGCGGCGCGGGCGGTTGCAAACGCCGCATGGCATCGTCGAAACGCCGGTGTTCATGCCAGTCGGCACCCAGGCCACGGTCAAGGGATTGACGCCGGATCAGCTCCGGGACGCCGGAGCGCAAATCTTGCTTGGCAATACCTATCATCTGACACTGCGGCCTGGCGAGGACATTATTGCCGAACTGGGCGGACTGCATCGTTTCATGGCCTGGGATGGTCCTCTTCTCACCGACAGCGGCGGTTTTCAGATCTATAGTCTGGCCCCGACCCGCAAGATCGACGACCATGCCGCCGTCTTTCGTTCGCACATCGACGGCCGATTGGTAGAGCTGACGCCGGAACACGCGGTCGCCATCCAGGAAAAGCTCGGCGCCGACATCGCCATGTGCCTGGATGAATGCCCGCCCTATGGTACTGCCCCGGATTATCTGCGCATCGCCGTGGCGCGAACGATTCGCTGGGCCGAGCGCTGCCGTGCGGCCCACCAGCGCTCTGATCAGGCGCTGTTCGCCATCGTGCAGGGCGGCACCGATCTGGAGCTGCGCAGCCGCTGCGCCCGAGAATTGACGGCCCTGGACTTTCCCGGCTACGCTCTGGGCGGTTTCTCGGTCGGCGAGACGCAGGCGCAGATGCACGCCGCCCTGGCGCCGACGGCAGCGCTATTGCCGACCGACCGGCCGCGCTACCTCATGGGCGTGGGCACGCCGCACGATCTGCTGGCCGGCATTCGCGCCGGCATCGACCTGTTTGATTGCGTGCTGCCCACACGCAATGGCCGCAATGCCTCGGCCTTCACTCACGAGGGCACGGTTCGTCTGCGCAACGCGTGCCACAAGCGAGA
>JAJPHU010000165.1 GCA_021325115.1 Planctomycetota bacterium
CGCAGCGCCAGCAAGGACCGCCCTTGCTGGCGCTGCGGGCTGGTGAAAAGAGGGTTGAAATCGTCTCCAGGAATTTTAGCGCTAGCGGACCAAACCTCCTCCCCCTTGTGGGGAGGGCTGGGATGGGGGGTGTCAAGGCAATGGAGCCAAGCAGTTGTGTCCCCCCCCACCCGAACTCTCCCCCTTGTGGGGGAGGGAAAAGTCCGTTAGCCCTTAATTCCACACGCCGAGCAGGTCGCGTTCCAAGATCGAGGGACGGACGACAGCCTGGGCCTGGGCCAACGCCCATGCATACAACTCCTGCTGTCCGTGACATTGCGAGAAAGGCAGCACTGGCAGAGGACAAAACAGAAACGCCGCCGGAGAGGGCGAGGGATTGGCGATAGGCTGAGTGGGAACGGCGGAACGGAAACGATTGTTGAACATGACGCCACCTCTTGCTGCAAAATATCCTGTCATAAAATATCGGCGATCTACCCCCTCTTTGGAAAAGGGAACGCAATCGGCGGACCAAATCTTTCAGAAATTGAAATGACAAAGTCGTTAAAATCGTTGCACTCGTCCCCGCCGTCTGCCTATAATCTCTGCAACCCTGAAGACCCGACGGACGGGCCTTCCTTTGGAACGATTGGAAGGGAAAGGAGCTGTAGGAATGTCCAGCACGATGATGATGGAACGGACGGGGTTGGGGATGCCGGGCATGGGGATGCCGGGCATGGGCGCTTCGACGGTAGGCACGCCACCAGTCGCTACGCCGACGAGCAGTTACCTGATGGTGCCGCGCTGCACAATCAAGTTCGAGAAGTGTCAAGGCGGCATGAAGATCTTCTGCTCGTGTGACGATCAGATGGCGTGCAGCATGATGCAGAACCTCTGTTCCATGCTACAAGGCGGCATGTACAGCTGCTGTACTTTGATGAACGGCATGACGGTCTGCAGCTGTAACTTCACGCTTGGCCTGTGCCGGTGTGAGATGACCGACAAGGGTATCTGCATCACGTATACCTCCGGCGACAGCAAATGCAGCGAAATGATCCAGGCCTGTTGTGATTGCCTCAGCTGCATGGTGCAAGACGGCTGTACCTGTTGCGTGATGATGAACAACACTCCGGTCGCTTGCGGCTGCTCGGAAACCGCTGCGGCGACCGCAAAGCCCGCAGGGAAACGTTAGTTTCCCGTTGCGGCTTGCCTGCGGACAGAGCTAGAGTACACTTGAAGCGTGAGCGAGAGGTGTTTCCTCGCTCACGCTTTGAGTTCATCTCGCAGGGTTTCTCCGATGCGCACCCTTGTTTTTGCTCTGGCATTTCTGGTCCTTGCGGCAGCTGATGCTCCCTTGAAAGAGGGGGGCAATTTGCCGGGATCCTTTCATCCCTACAATGTCACCGGCCCGCACAAGCAGCATTTTCACTGCCCCGTCTCCGAGCATGGCCTCGAACCGATGGTCCTGATCTTTTACAAGAACGTCGATTTCAGCGATCCGTTGCCGAACTTACTGAAACGCCTCGATACGGCCATCGACAAAAACCCGGATACCCGGCTTGGCGCTTTCGTCACCTTTCTGCCGGACAATCTGCCAGACGTGGTAGGCAGCAAAGAGAACGATCCGGATACAAACAGCAAAAACGACGATGCCCGCCTGGAGATGGAAAAGAAGATTGAGCAGAACGCCGCCGACATGAAACTCAAGCATGTGGTGCTAGGGCTGGACACTAAATCGGACGTGGCTAAGTACCAACTCAACGACGACAATCTCATCACCGTGGTGCTGTACGTGAAACTGAAAATTGTCGCTGTCTATGCGCTGCCGAAAAGCGATTTCACCGACGCCGCGGTTGAGAAGATCATGACCGATGTGGCCGACAAGCTCGGCGCCAAGCGAAAATAAAACCTGGCGAGCAGGGCGTTGACACACCCGCTCGCCAGGAGGAAACCGACCTCATTTCTCATAGTGCAAAGCCGGCGTTACCGCCGGCTTTGCGGTTCGTTGAATCGTCATCGCGTTGCTGCTCAGGCTCATCTCGATGCAGTCGCCGGTCACGTGGGTAGAACGGCCGTTTTTCTTGGAGTGCATCACGACATCGCCTTCGAGGATGAGCTTGTCCTTGCCCTCGGTACGCACACAGTCGGCAGTTGCTTTCAGATCCTCACCGCGGACACGAATGCGACCCTCGAAACGAGACACGCGGATCGCATTGTCGCCGATCTGGACCGTCATCTTTTTGCAGCGGATGCAGGTTTCCTCGCCGACGCTTATCTCCAGTTGATCGCTGGATGGCGCGGCGGTGATGCGTACCTTCGTGGCGATTGCCGGCGCGGGGATGCTGCATGCAAAGACGGACGAGCCAGCCGGAGTGAGACCCAAAATTCCTGTACTGGTGTTGACTTCGTTAACATTCACAACAGGAGGAGCATTCACAACAGGAGGAGCATTCACAACAGGAGGCGAAGGCAGAATCGGTGCCGGCATTGGTGGCAAGAACACGTGCGGAGGTGGAGGCAGCGGCGGATGCGGCAGCATTCCCATTGCTTCCAGGCAGCAGGCGGGCAGCGGCAGTGACGCTGGCATCACCATGATGAGGGCGGTGCGCTTCGCCAACTTGCTCAGGAACGGGCAGCTGCATTTCGTTTCCTTGCAGCACTTGCCGCTCTTGGCGCAGCAGCTTTCGCCGCCGTCTTTGCATTCACATTTGTTGTCCTTGCCGCAGGTGTGTTTCGCGTCGCACTTCTGGTTCTTGCAGCAACAGTCTCCAGCTTTGCCGCATTTCCCATCTTTGCAGCATTCAGCCTTCATCGTGAAGTAGGCGGTGAATGGGATGGTCCCTTGCCGCTCCCCCGTTTGCGCCCAAACGGTGTTCCCCGTCAGGACCATAATCGCTGTGATCGTCGCAGCTTGCCCATATTGCACCAATGTCATAGATTTTGCCTCCTTCTCCTCGAAAAAATCGAGACGCCTCGATCGGGGCAGGACCATAGCAAAGGAGACCGATCCTGTCAGTAGCAATCGCTGGCGAAACGAAAGGCCCCTGACCGGCGACAGGCCTGGTGGGGCTATCTCGGCGTGATGTGGATTACTACAGTAATTCATTGGAGGCACGACCGATGAAAATGAAAGTCATCATCCGCGAGGCAGAAGAGGATGACTTCTGGGCAGAGGTTCGATGGGGATCGGTAAAATGGGCTGTCTGCCGCTCGCTTCACTTCGCATCTGGTCATTCCTGTCCGTAGCAATCAGACCTCCTTGGCCTTGAGCAATTCCATCGATCCCGGGCGGGCGACGGCGTACTGGAAATTCGTTCGTTCGGTGCAAGCAGCGCCGATGCGGCCGCGTGGGTCAAGGGCCAAGAAGGCTACGTGCGCCGGATGAACGCCGCGGCGAACGGCCACAGCATTGACTTTGCGCACCGCTAATTCGCATGCTTCTTGCGGCGTCTTGCCAGCTCGCATCGCCTCGACAATTAGCAGGCTACCGCCGATGCGGATGATCTCCTCGCCGACACCGGTAGCGCCGGCTGCGCCTGCCGTGTTATCCACATACAATCCCGCTCCGATAAGGGGGGAATCGCCGACGCGGCCCGGCAGCTTGTGGGCCAGGCCCGAAGTCGTGCAGACACCGCCCAGCGATCCTTTGCGGTCCAGAGCCAGCACAGTAACGGTGTCGTGACCCAGCAACTCACGCGGCCGATTCGCCAGCGGGCGTCTTTTCTCCCACTCGGTGACGCTTTCCGGTGTCAGCAGCGTTTCCAGCGGAAAACCTTGCTGGATGGCGAACTGCTGCGCCCCTTGACCGACGAGCAGAATGTGCGGCGTCTTCTCCATGACGCGCCGGGCCACGGCGGCGGCATGGCGGACATTCTCCAGCCCGGCCACGGCGCCGCAGGCCAACGTTTGGCCATCCATGACGCAAGCGTCTAGCTGCACCGTACCGAGAGAGTTGCCCAGGCCGCCGTAGCCGACGGAGTGGACCTTGGGATCGTCTTCGACTGCTTGTGCTCCGGCCAGAGCGGCCTCGAGAGCAGGTTTGCCGGCCTGCAACAACGGCACGGCGGCTTTCACCGCAGTCTGACCGAACGTCCACGTAGCAATGACGACGAAATCGGACATGATCGATGGCCCTCTGATTCAGAATGGGCGAGCGGGACATATCAACATCCTGCTCGCCAAACCGGAACAAAAAATTGGTTGGCGGGCGAATTGTGTGGTAGCATGATAGAGACTCGCGGCCTTGTCGGCTGCTGGCGATGATGTGTACCGGCTTTGGTTTCTTCCTTGAGGCAGCCCATGCAAGACGTTCTCAGCCTGATTCTCGGCGGCGGGCGCGGCACTCGACTCTATCCCCTCACCAAGCTGCGCAGCAAACCGGCCGTGCCTGTGGCCGGCAAGTATCGCCTCATCGACATCCCCATCAGCAATTGCATCAACAGCGGACTCAAACGGGTTTACGTCTTGACGCAGTTCCTCAGCGTCAGCCTGCACCGCCACATCGCCAACACCTACAAATTCGATCCGTTCAGCCAGGGCTTTGTGGAAGTGCTGGCCGCCCATCAGACCAACGAGACCGCCGACTGGTATCAGGGTACCGCCGACGCCGTTCGTCAGCAGATCCGTTACGTCGTCGAAGATCCCTGCAAAGAAGTGCTGATTCTGTCTGGTGATCAGCTCTATCGCATGGATTTTCGTCAACTCTTGGAGACGCACCGCAGCGCCAAGGCGGATGTCACCATCGCCGTGCTGCCGGTGCCACGCAGCCAGGTCGAGGGCTTCGGCATCGTCCGTGTCGATGCCAGCGGCCGGGTGATTGGCTTCGTCGAGAAACCCAAGACCGAGGAGCAGTTGGAGCCTGTGCGCATGTCTGAGGAATGGCTGGCCCAGCATGGCGTCCAGGGCACGGGCCGACCATATCTGGCCAGCATGGGCATCTATGTGTTCAATCGCCAAGCCTTGCTGGATTTGCTGACAGCCAAACCGCTGGCCATCGATTTCGGCAAGGAGGTATTCCCGCGTAGTATCTGCTCGCACCACGTTCAGGCCCATGTTTTCGACGGTTACTGGGAAGATCTGGGCACCGTCAAGGCATATCACGAAACCAGCCTGGCTCTGGCCAGCAATAATCCGCCCTTCGATTTCCATAGCCCGGAAGGGGTCATCTACACGCGTATGCGGTTCCTGCCGGCCTCGCGCATCAGTGCGGCTTCGGTCAAAGAATGCCTTATCAGCGATGGCTGCATCGTGCAGGAAGGGACTACCCTGGAACGTTGCATCGTTGGCGTCCGCAGCCGTATTGGTCGCAATGTGGTCATCCGCGATACCGTGCTGATCGGCGCCGATCGCTTCGAGACCGACCTGGAACGGAGGCTCAATCAACAGCGTGGCGTACCCAACATCGGCATCGGCGACGGCAGCATCATCGAAAGAGCCATCATCGATAAAGATTGCCGCATCGGCCGCAACGTCCGCATCACCAATTCACGCAGGCTGGCGGAGGCCGAAACCGACCAATGGGTCATCCGCGATGGGATCATCGCCATTCCGCGCGGCACTGTCATTCCCGATGGCACAGTGATTTGAAGAGGAGACAACGGTTTATTCCCCTTTTGCTATCGTTCAGGTAGCAGCGCCTGGGTACCTAAAAGGGGGACAAGCCAGATCGACGTGGAAGCCAGCGGTCAACTCTGGCAGGCGATCATGGACACGGGCTTTAACGATGAGCTGGAACTGCCTGAGCGATTACGCCCGCATGCGAACGCAGCAGTTCGTTGGCCGCGTGGTATCCCTTCTGGCAGCCAATCAGCGAATCGAGGTAGATGTCTTCCGGGTCGATTTCCCATTCGATGACCGGATGGTTCGAGCACAAGCGACGTTTGTAAGCGGCGACGAGATCTTGATCGGCACACGTCTGTTGCGGGATTATCGACTCCGGATCGATTTGCCTGCCCGGAGTCGCCATCGAGAAGGCCTGACCTAAGTGCTTGCAGCATGTAAAATGAAAAAAGGAGGGACTGCAAACACGTGAGTCTGGATACAACGCGCGACGAACTGACTGTTCATCTGGAACGTGCTTTTCTGGTCAGTGTGGCCTTGCCCGAGCGGCCGTGGGTCAGTAGCGATCCCCTGGACGAGCTACGCGGCTTGGCGACCACGGCCGGCGCTATCGTCGTCGGCGGCCTCTGCCAGCGCCGCGACAAGATCAATCCCAGCAGCTACATCGGCAAAGGCAAGCTCCAGGAGCTGCAAGAACAGGTCAAGGCTGTCGAGGCGGATGTCATCATCTTCGACAATGATTTGTCTCCAGGACAGATCCGCAATCTCGAAAAAGCCACTCAGCTCAAGGTGCTCGACCGCAGCGAGTTGATCCTCGACATTTTTGCCACGCGGGCACGCACCGCCGAGGCCCGTCTGCAAGTCGAGTTGGCCCAACTGGAATATGCCCTGCCGCGTCTGCGGTTGATGTGGAGCCATCTCGGCCGCACCGGGGGCGGCATTGGCACACGCGGACCCGGCGAAACGCAACTCGAAGAGGACCGCCGGCTTGTCGATCAACGCATCCGTGATTTGAAGGCGCGTCTGGTCGAGGTGCAGGCGCGCAAAGAGCGCGAAGTGCGCAGCCGCAGCGAAGAACACACCGTCTCGCTGGTGGGCTACACCAACGCCGGCAAAAGCACGCTCATGAACGCCCTGACCGGCGCTGGTGTCCATGTCGAGGACAAACTGTTCTCGACCTTGGACACACGTACGCGGCAATGGCGGCTCAAAGATTGGGACCGCGTGTTGCTCAGCGATACCGTTGGCTTCATCCGTGATTTGCCGCACCATCTGATTGCCTCGTTCAAGGCGACCTTGGAGGAGGCTCGCCAGGCGCGTTTGCTGTTGCACGTCGTCGATGCCAGCAATCCCTACGCCGAGGAACAGATCAAATCGGTTAACGCTGTGCTCAAAGAACTGGGTTGCGACGAGAAGCCGATGCTTTTGGTGCTGAACAAGATCGACCGCATGAGTGATCCCTCTTATTTACACGTATTGCAACGTCATCATCCCCGCTCCGTGGCCGTCAGCGCTGTTCAGCGCCAGGGGCTGGAAGAATTGCAAGAGGCGGTGATCGAGATGCTCAGCGCCGACTTCGCCGATGCAGAGATCGAGACCGGCGCGGGCAACGGCAAGGTGCTATCGTATCTCGCCGCTCATGCGGATATCTATCGCCAGGAGTTTCACGATAATCGGGCGAGCATTCGCTGTCGCCTGCCGCGTCATCTGCTGCACCATATCCAGGGTCCGGACGTACAGGTGCGTTTCCTCGACGGTGCGGTTCGCTAGCGGCTGGCATCCGCTTTGCTAGGCTTGTTATGGAAGAGGCGTCCTGTCTTACCTGCGTTCCTGGCTCGACGCCAATCCTTTCATCTACCCGTGAGGTGGCTTTATGATGGAACCACGAAAAGACCTGGTAATTGGCGTCTTTGAGCAAGAGGCGCAAGCGGAGCAAGCGGTGTCGGCCTTGTGGCGGGCTGGCTTTGCTCCAGATCGCATCGACATGGCCAACCGCCGTCTCGGCATCGTTCGCGGCACGCCACGTTTGCAATTCCAGGAAGATGCTGCAGAAGGCGCTACGGCGGGCGCCGTGGCCGGGGCCGCTGCAGGGGCCGTGGCGGGAGCTGTGGCCGGTTCGCTTCTGCCCGGGGTCGGCACCATAGTCGGCGGGATTGGCGGCGCCGCTCTCGGCGCTGCCGGCGGCACTTTCCTTGGTCCCTTCGTGGCCATGGACATTGCCGAAGAGGACGCCCATCATTATTCCCAGGCTGTCGATCAGGGACGAACCCTCGTGATCGTTCGCCAGATCGGACGCTGTGACGAGGCGCGGGCAATTCTTCGCGCACACGGCGGTTTCGAGCTGCCCGATTACCTGGCTCAGCAAGCCCGCCGCTAGTCCCGCGACTCTTCTTGCCAGATCGCAGCGCCCGTAAGGGACACCCTTGCGGGTGCTAGGGGCTGGCAAGAACCACTTCCGCTGCTTTTTTGATTGCGTCGCGCGCCTGCCGTGTGTAAGCTCCATATACGATCCTGGTTACGCCGGACGCACGCGGAGACGTTGGTGCGCCATGAGTACGTCCTTCAGCCAAGACTTGGCCCATGCTCTCTTAGAAGAAGCCGGCGACGCACTGTTCCTCTTCGATCCTGACAACGATCAGCTTCTGCAAGTCAGCCGCATGGCCATCGAGCTAACCGGCTTCGATCGGGAAGATATGTTGACTCATCCGGCGACCTATTTCTTTCGCTTCGGTGGCAAGGGGGGCAAACGCCGTTTCCGCGAGGCGGCCACACGCACCGGCGTCTTCCATTCCCAAGAGGGCTTCTTCCTTCGCACCAAACGGGACGGCGTATGGATCCCCGTCAACCTGAGCATTGCCCGGCTGCATGTTCTTCCCAAGACGCTGGCGCTCATCACGGCTCGCGACGTGCGTGAGCGCCATGAGACGCTTCGCCGCCTGTCGGAAACAGAAGCAGAATTGCACCGCGTTATGGCCTCGGTGTCCGATTGCCTGTGGAGCGGCGCGTGGAGCGCTGCTTCAGGCCGGGAGGCCACGCCGCTTGCCGTGGTTTATCACTATATCTCGCCAGTCATAAAAGATCTTACCGGTTGGCCGCCGCAAGCCTTCCTCGCCGACGCTCAGCAGTGGCAGAGGATCATTCATCCGGAAGACTTGCCGGTTTGGCAATCCGCTCTCGAACAGCTGCGCTCCGGGCAGGATAGTCAAACAGAATATCGCATTCTCACACCCGATGGCCAGACGCGCTGGTTGCGCGAGAGTGTCCGTGTCACCAAACCGCCCAATGGCCGATCTTGGCGCCTGGATGGTGTGCTTAGCGATGTCACCCAGCGTAAAGAGGCCGAAATCGGGCAGAGACGGGCCGAAGAGGAGCGCGATCGTTTTTTCACCCTGTCGCTGG
The DNA here is from genome assembly GCA_021325115.1 of Planctomycetota bacterium. Classification (GTDB taxonomy): domain Bacteria; phylum Planctomycetota; class Planctomycetia; order Gemmatales; family Gemmataceae; genus JAJPHU01. The sequence continues at coordinate 8,938 of JAJPHU010000165.1, forward strand.
ATATGTTGTGCATCGCGGGCTTCGATGGTTATTTTAAGCGGCTCAATCCAGCCTTTGAGCGCATCCTTGGCTATTCGTTGGCGGAATTGCAAGCACGGCCGTTTTTGGATTTTGTGCATGAAGATGATCGGGAAGCGACGCAAGCAGTCATGGCCCGCCTTCTGAGTGGCGACCACCTTGTTTCCTTTGAGAATCGTTATCGTTGCAAAGACGGCTCCTATCGCTGGATGCTGTGGACAGCGACGCCGTTCGTCGAACAGCAGCTGATTTACGCGGCAGCCCGCGATTTCACCGAACATAAGGCTATCGAGGAAGCGCTGGCGCGCGAACGCAACTTGTTGCGGACGCTCATGGACCATTTGCCCGATCACATCTTCGTCAAAGACACCGCCAGCCGCTTCATCACGGCCAATGCCGCTACGCTGCGTTCGCTGGGCGCAGCAAGCCTGGAAGAAGTCCTCGGCAAGACCGACTTCGATTTCCTCCGCCGCGAAGTGGCCGAACAATTCTTCCGCGATGAGGAGGAAGTTTGCCGCTCCGGGCAACCACTTCTGAATCGCGAGGAGCTGCTGATTGATCGCGCCGGTCAACACAAATGGCTCTTGACCACCAAGGTGCCGCTGCGCGACAGCACAGGCACGGTCATCGGTCTGGTCGGCATGAGTCACGACATTAGCGATCGCAAAAAGATGGAAGAACAATGGCGGCAAGCCAAGGAAGCAGCCGAGATCGCCAACCGGGCCAAGAGCGAGTTCCTGGCCCGCATGAGCCATGAGATTCGCACGCCCATGAACGGCATTCTCGGCATGACAGAACTGGCCCTCGATACCGATCTCAGTACCGAGCAACGCGAATATCTGCAAATGGTCAAATCGTCAGCGGACGGCTTGCTCACCGTCATCAACGACATTCTCGACTTCTCCAAAATCGAGGCCGGCAAACTGGAACTGGTGCCGGCGCCGTTCGCTCTGCGCGAAAGTCTGAACGACACGCTGCGTCCCCTGGCTGTGCGCGCTCAGCAAAAGGGGTTGAAATTAACGTGGAACATCTGCCCAGATGTGCCAGATCGACTGGTTGGCGATCTCGGCCGGTTGCGTCAGATCCTCGTCAATCTCGTCAGCAATGCCATCAAGTTCACCGAACGCGGCGAAGTGATTGTTCGTATCCAAAGGTTGGAGCAGGAATGCGTAGGGGGGGGCGAGTCTTCGAAGCCCGCCAGCGAGGGCGTGGTGGACCTCAAAGACTCGGACTACCCTACGACTACGACTCTGCATTTTGAGGTTCTAGACACGGGCATTGGTATTCCAGCGGACAAGCAGCGAGCCATCTTTGAACCGTTCGAGCAAGTCGAGGGCGGCGAGAACCGTCGCTACGGCGGCACTGGCCTGGGACTGGCGATCGCCTCCCAGCTGGTGGCATTGATGGGGGGAAAGCTGGAGGTGGAGAGTCCTGTGAGCGGGGCTGCGTTAGCGCCCCGAGAGGAGACACCCGGGGCTGCGTTAGCGCCCCGAGAGGAGACACCCGGGGCTGCGTTAGCGCCCCGAGAGGAGACACCCGGGGCACCAACGCAACCTCGCTCACCGGGCAGCCGGTTCCATTTCACCGCCCGCTTCACCCTGGCTCAAGAAGCCGGCGAACTGGTGTCTGCTCCGCTCGCCGAGCCGGTCTCAATGGCGTCGAGCAGGGGCGAAGAGCGCCCGCTGCGTGTGCTGTTGGCCGAGGACAACATCGTCAACCAGCGGCTGGCCGTGCGCATCTTGGAGAAGCGCGGCCATTCCGCTGTCGTGGCCTGTAACGGCAAAGAAGCCCTGCAACTGCTGGAGCGCGAGCCGTTCGATCTGGTCTTGATGGACCTGGAAATGCCTCAGATGAGCGGTTTTGAGGCTACTGCGGCTATCCGCGCCCGTGAAAGAGAGACAGGCCGGCACATTCCCATCCTGGCACTAACGGCCCACGCCATGAAAGGCGACCGTGAGCGCTGCTTGGCCGCCGGCATGGACGGCTACGTCGCCAAGCCGATCCAGGCCCGCGAGCTATATCAAGCGATTGCCGAACTGGTTCCCAACGCCGCCCTCTCTGAGAAGACCGCTGCTCTTGCCCCGGTTGTCCACGATCGCGATGAGGCCCTGGCGCATGTCGGCGGCGATACCGAATTGCTGCGCGAGCTGACCGAGGTTTTCCTGCGCGATTGTCCGCGCATGATCGAGGAGGTGATCGACGGGCTTTGCGCTGGTGATGCAGCCAAGGTCAAGCGTGGCGCACATTCGATCAAAGGAGCCGTCAGCATTCTCGGTGGTAAAGCGGCATTCGAGGCCGCCTTGCGCCTGGAAACCATGGCGCATCAGGGTGATCTGAGTCAGGCGGAGTCGGCCTGGCAAGCGTTACGAAACGCTTTGGAGCAATTCCGACACGTTTTGAAACGGAGCGAGCCAGGAATAAGATAGGATCACTAGGCGAACGGCCGGCATCAGTCGGCTGGTAAGGCCCTACCAGCTGGCTGACACCGGCCGTTCGCCTACGTACAAGGAGAATCTTTTATGTCTCAAGCAACGTTGACTCGTCCTTCGCTGACCGAACGCTATGCAGCGGCCTTTGCACGCTCGCAGAAGCTGCATGAGCAGGCTCGCAATATTTTCCCCAACGGTGTCACCCATGATGCACGGCACTTACTGCCGTTCCCGGTGTACGTCGAGCGTGCTCAGGGCGCTCACAAATGGACCGTGGAGGGGCGCGAGCTGATCGATTATTGGTCCGGCCACGGGGCACTTCTTCTGGGCCACAGTCATCCGGCCGTGGTCGAAGCGGTACAGCGGCAGATGGAACAGGCGACGCATCCCGGCGCTTGCCATAAACGCGAGATTGAATGGGGGCAATGGGTGCAACGACTGATGCCGTCAGCCGAACGGATGCGCTTCACGGGTTCGGGCACCGAAGCGACCATGATGGCGCTGCGGCTGGCGCGCATCTTCACCGGCCGGCCGCGCGTCCTCAAGTTCGCCGGTCATTTCCATGGTTGGAACGATTTCCTTTATCCCGGCGCGGATGCTCCTTACGATGCGGCGGTGCCGGGCATCCTTACCGAGGTGGCCCAAAACACCGTCATCGTTCCACCCAACGATCTCGACGCCGTGGAACAAACGCTGCGCGGCGATCCGCAGATCGGTTGCGTCATCCTCGAACCAACCGGCGGCCACTGGAGCCAGGTGCCGATCCGCGGGACGTTCCTCAAAGGATTACGCGAGATCACAACGCGGTACCATCGCTTGTTGATTTTCGATGAAGTCATCACTGGCTTCCGGGTGTCCCCAGGCGGCGCGCAGGAGCATTACGGCATCAAGCCGGACCTGACGACCCTGGCAAAGATCCTGGCTGGTGGCCTGCCTGGCGGCTGCGTCGCCGGCCGCGCTGATATCCTCGCCTCCCTGGAATTTCGACCAGGAAAGGAGAAAATGCGCCACCCTGGCACCTTCAATGCCAATCCGCTGTCGGCATCCGCTGGCATCGCCACACTGCAAATCATCGCCGAGGGCCAGGCTTGCTCTCGCGCCAACGCCCTCGCCCAGCAGCTGCGGCAACGGCTCAATGCCTTGTTCGCCGAGCGCGGCGATGCCTGTGTAGCCTACGGCGAGTTCTCCTGTTTCAAGCTGTTACTCGGCTATCAGGGACCGCGGCCCAGCGGCGACGATTTCATTCCCTATGGCGGGGATCTGAATAAGCTCACGGGAGCGAAAGACCCCAGGCTGAGCCATGCGTTTCGCCAAGGCATGTTGCTGCACGGCGTCGATCTGATGGGGTTGGGAGGTATGACGACGGCAGCGCATACAGAGGCGGACATCGAGCAAACCGTAGC
>JAJPHU010000372.1 GCA_021325115.1 Planctomycetota bacterium
CCGACCAGCGGCACCACCCAGATCTTCCGAGACCTCGCCGTCGATCAAGCCATCGAAGTGACCGAGTTCGCCACAGAGTACCGGAGGTTGAATTGGACGCCGATTCCCTTAATCAAGTAGGCGAACGGCCGATGTCCGCTGGTCTCTGTGTTCTATCTCTTGGGAGCCTGACTTAGTTGCTCGGTCAAGAGTTGTCGCGCCGGTGCATAGTGTGGATCGAGTTGTAGTGCGCTGCCGAGCCAACGGATGCCCTCATCGCGCTTACCAGCGCGCAAGAGAATTTGGCCGATGCTGCAATGCACGGCCGGATCGTTCGGTCGCCGGGCGATCTCTGTAGTGACCAGCTGGTTGAAACGCGCCAGGTCTTTCTCCAATTGTTGAAGTTGTTGCCATTGTTGCCGTGCCTCTTCTTCTTGGCCGGATTTCTCCAGGCACTGTACGAGGCTGTAAAGGGCACGATAGTCCCTCGGATTCAGGCGTTGGGCCCGGCGCAGATAGGTTTCCGCCTCCACCAACTGTCCCCGGTTCAAAGCGAGTTGGCCGCGCAGGGCCAGAGCCGGCGCGAACTCCGGCTGCTGGGCCAGCACATCATCCACAAGTCGCGCCCCCTCAGTGCGATCGCCCAAGCCTTCGAGGCATTCGGCCAGGGCCGTTTGCACACGCAGGTTGTCCGGCTGGATTTGCAGCAGACATCGGAAATGCTCGGCTGCTTCGGCGAAGTTTTTGTCTTGCAGCAGGGCGATCGCCAACCCCAGACGTGCCTCTTCATGGTTCGCATCCAACTCGACGGCGCGGCGGTAACTGTCTTCGGCGGCGGACGAGGCATGGACATAATCGAGTTGGAATAGTCCTTCGAGGTAAAAGACCTGCGGATTGTCCGGCTGCTCTTGCTTCCAGCGGTCCAGGCAAAGCCGGGCCTGACCGAGCCGATACTGCCGCAAATAGCCGCGCGTCAACGCTTCCATCAAGAGCGATGCATCGTAGCGGCCTTCTTCCACGCACTTCCAGCACGGCACGGCGAACTCGTCTACTTGGCATTCGGCGTTCAGCAAGAACTGCTCGAAGGTATAGGCGTCATCGCGCCCGCGGATCTCCCGATAGAGGCGCAGCAAGCGATTGCTGTCGCCATAAACCCGAGCGCGGCGTGCGGCACGGGCGGACAACAACAAGACCTCGGGATCGCGTGGCCAAATCTCACGGCAGATGAGCAAATGGCGGATAGCCTGTGAGTTATGATAGCGCTGCAACTCCAGACGCGCGGCGCGGCGGTGATACCAGGCCCGCACGTGAGGACGAATGGCCATGCCCGCGCCAACCGCCAAGCCTAGAAGGACCAGAAGTAGCACCAGTCGGGGGGGAACGGCCGACGTCAGCCAGCTGGTAAGCCGCTGCCGCCAGCTGGCTAACGCCGGCCGCTCACCACGGAGAGAAAGGGCGCTCATAGCGATACCTCACGCCACACGCTAGGGCTTGTCCGATAACTCGATGTCGTAAGTCTGCGAACCCGACCTCACCGTATATTTCAAACCCGAGGTGGTGGGATCAGCATAGTGCGCGGGCAAAGGTACGTAGATGCCGGTTACCCCGTGACTCGTCTTCATTTCCTCGCCCGTTTTGTCCCCATCTGCTTTGTCCCACGGTTTCTTCTTGATGATTTTGCCTTTATATTTCTCCTGCTTGGGGTCGCTTTTCAGTATGGAGTTGTCCACGCCAATCTGGCACTCGCCAAGGGGTGCCTTGATAGAGTATTCGCCCTGCGGGCTGATGATTGCCATGCCGTTGTACCCTCTGGCACCAAAGAAGGAGATCCTACCCCCCGGCAAAGGCTTACCTTTGTAGGTTACCTTGCCGGAAACTTCCCCCTGCTGTTCGCCAGGGCGGGTGGCGTGACAGCCAGCGATGAATAGGATCGAGAGCAGTAAGGTATAGAGCAAGCGCATAAACATAATCTTCATCCTCTTTTCGGGTGAATCAGGAAAGGAATTCGGCAGGCGGGGTTGTAGAAGCTCCCGAGAGGATTCCGTCAGGGCGCTTCTGCAACTCCCCCGCATACTGAGCCAGGAATTCATCTTTGCCGTATTAAGTATGCTTCTCACCAATCCGAACCGAGAACCATCCCATCCTGGGGGTTACAAGCGTACCACCAGGTAGATCCGCTGATGCCCCCAGAGACCGTGCGAACACTGCCGTCGCCCATGACGACATTGATGACTCCTGTGTGCGATGATATGGCCCGGCAGTTACAGATAATTACCAAGTTTTGCGGGCCATAGCTGTTAATGACATTGCTCGTACACCAGTTGACCGAGGGCATGATCAAAGGGACATAGGCAGGACCAGCAACGAATCCTGTGTCGTTAGCACACTGACTGCCCGGCCCTCCCATGAACACGTTGTAATCCCACCACCAGATGTTATTGAAAAAGAAATTTTGCCACGTGTACGAGTCGAACGCATAACTCTCGGTAAAGAAAATCGTGTTTGACGTGCCATCCGTGATGTAGGTGGGATACGTCCTTAAACCGTCCCAACCCCAATTGAAGATCATGCCATTCATGTCGTAGCTGCCGACAGCCCACCCTGTATTCCCAAAAGGGCCATTGGGAATCCCCGGTGAACCGGAATTGAAGGTAGGATCGGCGGGGCATTGGTACGTTTTTATCACGTAGTCGTAGGCGTGGTTGGCCCAGGGAGCTGCCGTTGACGAGCTGCAGCTCTCTATGCTGATGGAACCGTTGGGACAGACTCCCAGGTTGTACACATTCTGTTGTTCGAGGTACGGTAGAATGTAGAACATGCCGCCAGCTTGGGTACCTTGATTCTGGGGGTTGGGATAATTCCCCAGAGCGGGCGGTAGTAAGCCATTGTTGGTCTGGGCGCAGTTCATGGTCGCCAGCATAATCTGTTTGAGGTTGTTCTGGCACTGGGCGCGGGCTGCGGCATCGCGCACTTTCTGTACCGCTGGCAATAACAGGCCGATCAGGATGGCAATGATGGCGATGACCACCAACAACTCGATCAGAGTGAATGCACGAAAACGCTGGAACAAACGAAATGCAGGCATGACTGTCTCCTTGGAAAAAAAAACTTTAGTTAAGACCGATCAGCGGTTTCCTATGGAGAGGATCTCTGCTGCTCCTACGCAAATTGCCCCTTGGGGCCTCAGGACCGCGGTCCTGATAACGAGTCCAACCCGATTAATAAAAATTTAATGTACCCCCTGAAACCTTCCGCCGTCCATTGAGAATCCGCATCGTTTTTTTTGAGAACCTTTACTTGTGCCAATGATCACTCCTGTGTTACCATCGAGAGAAGCCCCCACGACGGCACCGGCGAGAAGTGCTCCGAGAGAGGACAGCCATGTATCGCCGACTCCACGTAGCTTTGCTCCTCAGCACCTTGTACGTTTACGACCGGCGCATCCTGCGCGGTATCCACCAATACCTCCGCGCGCATCCGTACTGGTCGATTTACATGGATCCCTATCGCCAACAGAGAGACGCGCTGCCGCGCTGGTTAGACGGCTGGCGCGGCGATGGCATCATCTGTTGTTCCATCCTCCCTCACTTCGCGGAGTGCTTACGTCATCTGAAAATTCCCATCGTCAATCTCAGCAGTTATTTCCGAAGTCATTTTGGTTTGCCGCGCATCCGCTCCGATGATGATGCCATCAGCCGACTCGCCGCCGAGCACTTGCTCGAACGCGGTTTCCGTCGCTTCGCCTTTTGCGGCTACAGCAACCCGGCCTGGTCACAGAGACGGCGGGAAGGTTTTGCCGCCGCCCTGGCGAACCGGGGCGAATGGTGCGGCGTCTATGAGTCCCCATGGGAAGGCCCCAGTTCTTATCATCGCAGCGAGTGGGAATACGAGGCAATTGGCCGCTGGCTGGCGGCCCTTCCGCGGCCGCTGGGTGTGCTAGCCTGCAATGATGCGCGGGGTTATCAAGTCCTGGAGGCCTGCCAGCGGATCAACACTGCTGTGCCCGATGAAGTGGCTGTTCTTGGTGTTGATGATGACGAGTTGCTCTGCTCCGTGTGCCGGCCGCCGCTCTCCAGTGTAGCTCCCAATCCGGAGCGCATCGGCTACGAGGCGGCAGCCTTGCTGGATCACCTCATGGTCGGTGGCGAGCCTCCGCAGCCGGAATTGCTCGTTGAACCGCTCGGCGTGACAGCCCGCCAGTCCACCGATGTGCTGGCCCTGGACGACCCTACCCTTGCTGCCGCCGTGCGTTACATCCGCGAGCACGCTTGCGAGGGGATCACCGTGCCAGAAGTGCTCAAACGAGTACCGCTGCGGCGGGTTGAACTGGAACGTCAATTTCGCAAGTACCTGGGCCATTCGCCGCAGGCCGAGATTCGGGCGGTTCAGCTTAAACGTGTCAAACAACTGCTAGCGGAAACCGACCTGCCGCTGGAGCAAATCGCCCGGTTGGCCGGCTACAAGCACCCTGAATACATGAACGTGGTGTTCAAACGTCTGACTGGCCAGACTCCCGGTCATTACCGGCAGCTATTACGGCATCCGATCTGCGACCATAAGGGAACGGTGTAATACCAAGCCGTACCCAGGGGGCGGCTCAGAGCGGCGGCGGTGTCAGCAGCTTGCCGGCGACGGGGCGTTCCCACAATTTCTTTCCAGAAGACAGATCGATCGCTTTGAGGGTTTGCGGCTGCACATTGGGCTGATCGAGCGGGCCGCAGATCATCCCCGGTACCAGGTAGAAAACACGCTTATCCAGCACGGCGATGGTGTTCATGCCGGCTTCATCCGGGATGCGGCCGAGCAGCTTTCCTGTCTGCACCGAGAATAGCCACCACCAGTTCGGCTCCTTTTTCGGTGTCAACGAACCCTGCTCATCGGGACGGGAACTGGCTTCACGGAGACACAGGATTTGCTCATCCAGGGTTGCCCTCACCAGCAATCGCTTGCCACGCAACAATTCCTTCGGCGGCTGCTCCGCTCCTGTTTGCCGGTCCCACACATGAAGCACGAGGCATTGCTGGCCTTTCTCTTCCTCCAGAGCCAGGACTTTCCACTGCTGCCCCAGCAATTTCTGCCAGCGCAGCTCTTTCTTTTCCAGCTGCTCCGGCAGCGGCGGCTCCCCAACTCTCTCCTCTCCCAACGGGGGGGACACTGCGAGCATGCCGCGCGGCCCATTGGCAGCGTCTCCTATGTTGGGGGAGGGAGGGGTGGGGGCCAGAGGAAGAACCTCGATCTGTCCGGTGCGGAGATCGATACGCGCACTGCCGCGAGCGTGTTTGCGTGCTGCCTGCTCTTGTTCCGGTGTAGGCCGGGTCTTGCCGACGTACCAGGCGCGGGCTTCCCAGGTGAGGACGAGATGATGCTTGTCTTTGCGCCAGTGCGTCGTGAAGGAATGGCCGTGCGCCTCACCCGTGATAACCCAGCCCGGAAAAACGAGCGGATCGGACTCAAAATCGCATTCGCCGTTGCGCTTCACATCGAGGCCGAGAATGCGCAGGCGGTTGCGTTTGGTCCCCGCCTGAGCCAGCAGATGATCACCCTCTAAAAGCAACGGCCGCTGGGCTTCGTGCGTCTGCCACAGCAGCTTGCCGGTGGCCAGATCGATGCACTCAATGCCGTTGTCGGCACTGGCGAAAAAACCGATGCGGCCTGCTGGATCGGCGAGGCCTTGCGGCAGAAGAATGGAAGCCGCACAGGCACCGGAAATTAGCCACGGATGAACACAGAGGAACACAGACAAAAATAAAAAACATCGAAGCTCTATCCTTACGATTATCTTAACTGTGTTCATCTGTGTTTATCTGTGGCTAACTTGGGACTGGCGGACAAAACCATAAGGCATGCTGTCCGCTTGCTTATTTTCAGGCACACTGCCAGTGTGCCCTGCAGGTTGTTCCGTTAGCCCTTGTCGGGATACATCACTTTTATCGACAAGCGGTCTCGATAGATGAGCCCAAAAACGCCTTTTCCGTCTGAGCCGCGCACAAAGCGTAGCGAAGTCAACGGCTAGAACGGATGCTCCAGGCCGGCCCAGATTTGCATGGGCGCAGCACTGTTGAGGGTCTTGGCCACATCGATGCGAAAAATGGTACGCTCCACGAAGGCGAACCAGGCCACGTCCAGACGCAACCCTGCACCGACGGCCTCGGCGACGCCGCCAACCGATTGATCGCGCAGATACACGCTGCCTACATCGGTGAAGGCGGCGGCATAAATGTTCTGCAAACGCATGGCGTGATCGAAGCAGCTCCAGTTCACATCGCGTAGCACCGGAAAGCGCCATTCCAGGCTGCCGACCCACAACATGTTGCCTTGGCGCTGCGCCAGACTGAAGCCGCGAAACAGCTCGCTGCCGCCCAAGGCGAAATACTGGACATAGTTGGGCAAGCCAAATGCCCCATAGGCACGGAAAGCCAAGACCGTGTTCGAGAACCAGCCCAGGCCGTCGGGCAACGCTTGCACGTAGGTCGCCTGAGCCAACAGTTGATGCGAGCCGTTGGTGCCGAAAATCTCATTAGGCGGTGTATTGGGCGTCTGCAAGCCCGGTAAAACGAGACCGGCGGCATAACTGATGTCGGCGGAAAAGCCGCCTTCGGGGTTCCAGTACGGCGTCAGGTAGTTGATGTGATAGTGCAGGCCGCCCATGCCTTGATGGCTGAAACGTTCTGCGCCGGGGATGCTCTCGCGCGAGAACGGCAACAGGTCGTCGGTGATGGTGAGGAAGCCTTCGACGTAATGAAACGGCGGCAGATACAGGCTATCAGAATAATCGATCACATAGCGTCCATAGACGACGCCGCGGTTGGCCGGCATCTCGCCGGCATATGTTCCGGCGATACGGCGCTCGAAGACGAAACCGCATTCGGTGTGCGGCCAGGGAAAATGGTCGAAGACGCCATCGATGCCTTCGACGAAATCGCGGTAATCAGTGCGATAGGCGCCATAAATGCCGCCCTCGAAAAAAGTCGTGCGGTAAGCGCCGGCGCGAACACCGAAGCGCGTTGAGCGTGTGAACCAGGGATTATCGTAAGTCGGCGCGAAGACCCACGGTCCCAAAATAAGGTTCCAGCGATCGTAAGCGTTGGTCAATTCCGTCTCATCGAGCATGGTGTATAGTGGCGTGACACGGATGCGGAGGCGCGGTTTCCAGGAATTGTTGGCCGGGTTGCGGTCCACGAGTACCTCATCGGGATCCACGGTGATCTGCGTCGGCCAACATGGCAGTTCCACTTCGATCTGGACGCGGTTGTCGGCCAGGGTCTCAACACGGCCGGGCGGATCGTTAGTCTCGACCAGGCCGGCTGCCGGGTGAACAGGAATACGCACCTGGTAGCCGTCGCCGCCGTCGAGGCAGAAACCAACAACTGTGGGATCGTTATAGTCCGCTTTTTGCTTGATGACGACTGTAACTTTGCAGGGCGATTTGGGGCGGAACCAGCTAACTACAGCCGCGCTATAACGACGATAAATGGGCGCTGGCAGCCGGCGCCGGCCGCTCGGCAGCGCCTGGATGCTGACCTTTTCGATGCACCAGTCCGTCAGACCAGCGCCATAGACCCAGTGATCGAAGAAGGTCTTCCACGATTTGCGCGTGCATTCTTCGAGATCACGCTGAAACGTAGCGACACGCAGAATACCCCAGGCATGCCGCTGGTAAACCAGGCGCATGAAATCGAAAAACGCCTTCTCGCCCAGATCATGCTCGATCATGCCGACGATCTTGCTGCCACGCTCGTAACACATACTATACAGGTCGGCAATATGGCCAAATTTGGGAATGTCCTGCACCGTCGGCGCCGCTTCGGCACGAGCCAGCGTACCGTACAGGTAGAAATAGCGGAAATCGTTACGGCGTACGTTGGGTAACCATTTGAGACCCGTTGGGTAGTTGACGAGCGGATCATTGGGTCCGTACTTGGCTTTCATAAGGCGATAGGCGAAATAGGTGGCCAAGCCCTCGTCCATCCAGGTTTCGCTGTAGCCGTGAGTGCCGACGACGTTGTACCACCATTGATGGCAAGTCGCCTGGGCAATCAGGTAATCGACGAACCCCTTGGCCAGGTGCGGCATGTCGAAGATGCGCGCGTCGATCATGATCAGGCCGGCACATTCATTACTGTTCCAGCCGAAATAGGATTCGACAATGGTGAATTGCCGATACGGATAGGGGCCGAACCATTGGCTATAGGTAGCCAGTGCCTGGCGGGCGCTTTCCACGATGAACTTGGCGTAGTGCTCGTACTTCGGTTCGGCCAGGCAGCGGATTTGGATGTCACCACACTGCCCAGTAAACTCCTGGAAATGATCGCTGCACACGATGGCGAAGTCGCGGGCATAGCAGGGAACAAACTCCAGCCGCCGTCGGCCGTCCGGAAGCGGATCGTCGCGTGCCACTTCAGCCGTGCAGGCGACGTGCTGGCCATGCGGCAAGGTTAGACGCACCGTGAATAATCCCGCTTCGTTGAAAAACGGCTGATGCCACGAGACGTAGGGCGTCGGCTGCCAGCCGCTGTCATCGTAATAGGCCAGCACCGGCAGCCAATTGGTCAAGAAGGTGATGCCGTCCCAATGCCCCCAGCGTCCGTAGTTATGTGGCAGTTTCAGGACGAACTCAATTTCCAGTGCGATCGTATCGCCCGACCGCACCGGCTGCGGTAACGGGACGACGAGAGCGGTATCGTTTTTCTCGTCGTAGTGGAAAGACAAGTCCTCACTCGCTCGGGGCGCTGAAGCAACACCGCTCACCGGCGCTTCGGACTGGTATGCTATCTTCCGTGGCTGTCCTAACTCCTCGGCATTGTCGGCTCGTTCCAGACCCAGCAGGCGCACCTTGCGCACATCCAAGGCGTGGCCTTCGAAATCAATCGCTTCACTGGGCATCATACGCAAGATCTCGAAGATTTTGGATGTCATGCCCACTTCTTTATCAGGCAACTGGTAGTGGCTGTGGGCGTTGAAGATCAGCTCGTTCGCCGGCCGGGTGCAGCAATTGGTCCAGACGATACGCTGGCGGACCTGGGCGATATGTTGGTCGATGTTGAGTTGAATGTCGAGATAATAGCGCGGCAGGTTAGGAGGTACGGCGGCCTGCGTAGACTCGCCAAACAGGGCAAGGGCCGGCAAGCCGAGAGCCAGGCACAGGCAAGTGCGCAAATAGGATATGAGACGAGACATTACAATTCACCCGCCCGCGGCGTGGCTGCTGCATATCATGTCGAACGCAGATTTGTCCAGGGCAATCGGCACAGACCGACAAACATCTCCAAAGATAGATTGATTTTTGATGATACACAACAGTATGAGATAAAAATGTGAATCATTCGATGAGTGGCTTAGAGTTAGCGGACAAAACTTCCTC
>JAJPHU010000024.1 GCA_021325115.1 Planctomycetota bacterium
ATCTGGAAAATACGTTGGGCTTCGGCTTCTTGCTCGGCGGACAGTTGCGGTTGATGAGACAGGGCTGACCTCCAAAGGGTGAGTCATTTTCGCCTCGGTCCCCTCATCGCCGACCATGACCCATTTTCCACCAACTTCTCAACTGCTCACCCTGATCGCTACCGCGTGGAGTTATTTAGTATACCCTCCGAGGAAAAACGGTTACAGTAGAACTATGCATCCGATTCTCCTCGTCGCACGCCAACTCTGATAACACCGCCACGCTCCGGCGAAGTCTCGACTCAACAGATGTGCCACGGCTACCAATTGCTGTGACTCCTCATCGCCGCGCAGCCAGTTCGCCGTCTCGGCATGTTTCACGGCTGCTTGCCATTCACCATGACGTAGACAACGCCGCGCTTCGGCCAATGTCTGCTGTCGCTGTTCCTCTAACGCGAATAGCAGCGACAAATCGGCCTTGCAGCGTCGGCATTGCGGCCCTTGTGGGTTATCGGCTTTGCACACCGGACAGCGCATGAGACTCAGATGTCCTCCAGGTAAAACAGTGTGTCGGCAAGCTCGTTGCACGCCGCTGTCAATTTGTCCCATTGACGATCCGTTAATGCAGTACGAACTCGCGTCATCAGGCGCTCGACCTCGACACGGTCTTCTGGTTGGGTGCGGTCGAGTAGGCGCTCGGCTTTCTCCAGAAGTGCTCGCGCCTGCACCGCCTCGCGCTGGCCTTCGCGCGGTCCCGGCACCAGACTTGGAAGCTCTTCTTCCTCTGTCGACGGCGTGAAACCATTCGTCCCCTCATCTTCGTCTTGGTAGTCATCCGTGCCGCCGGGCAGCGCCCATAACTGCTCGAGGCGCTCGCGCGCCTGATCGAGTTCCTCACGCTCGAAGCGTGCCAGGGCATTTTCGATGACCACTTGCTTTTGCAAACCTGTGGCCCGTTCTCGCGCCGACACCTTCAAAATACCGTCGAGGTTCAGATCGAGCTGTACCACGATCGGATTGCCAGCCGGCACTCGTGAGAGTCCCTGCACCATGAAGCGGCCGACGCGATGATTGTGGCGCACATCGTCGCTTTCGCCCTGATACACATCGATTTCTACTTCGGTCTGATTGTCGTGGAACGTGTAGAACAACTCGCTGCGCGAAGCCGGCAACGGCGTATTGCGGTGAATAATCGGCGCGAAGTGATACTCGAACGGGAAACCGCGCTGGCTGTCCACACACTTGATGCCCAAGGAATGTGGGGTGATGTCTACCAATACGGAACCGACCTCGGCGCCGGCGATGATGCCTGCTTGAATGGCTGCTCCCATTGCCACGCACAGATCCGGATTAACTTCCTGATGCGCCGGCTGGCCGAGACGGTCTTCCAGCATTTGCGTGATAAGCGGTGTCCGCGTGGCGCCGCCGACCAGCACTACCTTATCGATCGAAGAGGCGATCAAGTTGGCGTCGTCCAGCGCCTGCTGGACGCAATCCATGGTGCGGTCGAGTAACGGCTGAATCAACGTCTCATATTCCTGACGAGAGATCTCCATGTTCAGGTGCAGGGCCTGGCCATCTTTTTCAGCGATGAATTCTTCCTCGATGCGTGCGAAGGGGTGATAGGACAAATGGCGCTTGGCCGCCTCGACGGCGCGGAGGACGCGCGAACGGGCCACAAGATTGGCACGCAAATCGACGCCGTGTTCCTGTTGGAAACGATCGCATACGAGATTGAGCAGCAGGTCGTCGAAGTCATCGCCGCCTAGCTGCGTATCGCCATGACTGGCCAAGACCTCGACAACGCCTTCCTGGGCCTGCACAATGGACACGTCGAAGGTGCCGCCGCCGAGATCGTAGACGAGCAAGCGGCGCAATTCGCGCTGGCTGGGATCGTAAGTCAGCGAGGCGGCGGTCGGCTCATTGAGGATGCGCACCACTTCTAGACCGGCCAGTTCGCCGGCCTCGCGCGTGGCTTGCCGTTGGGCATCGTTGAAATAGGCGGGCACGGTGATAACCGCTTTGTTAACAGGAACGCCCAGCTGCGCCGCTGCCCGATCGCGCAGTGCTTTCAGGATCATTGCTGAGATTTCCTGAGGCCGATATTCCTGATCGCCGAGCTTGACCTTCACGTCCTGGCCCATTTTGCGCTTGATGGACTTGATGGTGCGCTCCGGGGCCAGCACCCATTGGTTCTTGGCCGCCGCACCGACCAGCAGCCGGCCATCCTCGGACAGACCGACAAAGGATGGCAGTATGGGGTCGCCATTGTCTTCAAATACAAAAGGCTGGCTGTCGCGCACCAGGGCGATCTCGCTATTGGTGGTGCCCAGGTCGATGCCTACGATGGGTTCCATGATCGCATTCCCTTATCCCTTAGCCACGCGCACTTGGGCGTAGCGAAACACGCGGCCATTCCATAAGTAACCGCGGCGGACTTCCTCGACGACTTCGCCGGGCGGGCGTCCACTGTCAGTGACCGCTTCCACCACCTCCATGTGCTCGGGGTCGAACCGTTCTCCCGCGGCGGGAATCGCTTCCAGACCGTGTTGCCGCAGCGCCCGCTCGATGCGCTGCAAACTCATTGTATAACCCGTCATCAAGGACGTGAGCAGTTGCCGCACACGCTCCCTTCCCTCTTCTCTTTCCCGTTCCCGTTCCCGTTCGCGTTCCCATTTCCGATTGAAAAGCCGGAAAAAGGGACGAGAAGGAGGAGCTTCTAGGGCGGTGTCCGGTTGCTCCCTCTTCGCCAGCGCTGTCTCGCTCAGTCGCCGCATTTCGCGCTCAGCCAACGCCAAGGCGTCGTACAGATCGATGAGCGTTTTCAAGAGGGGGCGAACGGCTGCGTCGATGGCCTGCTGCTGCGCTTCCTCGCTGCGGGCTTGGCCCTGCTGCAAAGCATCGAGGGCCGCTGTTAACTGCCGCAATGTCTCGGCATTCTGTTCCTGTTGTGCCCGCACTGCCCGTGTTTGCAGATTGACCTCTTGCCGTACCGCTACGAATTGCCCCAACAACGTGTGCAGATCCAGCCCGCGGGGTTGCGTCAGCGCCCCGAGGGACTCTTCTCGAGGTGCTGATGTGCCTCCGCTCGCCTCTTCTGTGGTCAGGGCCGTCAGCCAGGCACGAAAATCGGCAAGGATGGCAGTGATGGTGTCAGACGTCAGGACTTGGAAAGCATGCTCAAGAGAGTCTTGAGCGCGATGCGGCGGCGGGAGCTCCGGCATGCAATTTCCTCCACGATGGATTCGATGGTTTCCTTACGGCCCGCCTCCAGCAAGCGATAGCGCACGCGGGCATTACGATCGCGCAGCCGTTCGTAGGCGGCGCGGACAGCGGCGAACTTTTCCGGATGATGCTCTGGCGAGAACTGCCGCACCAATTCCAAATACCGGCGGCGGATCGCCTCGTCATCGGCGTCCGCTGGCAATCCAAGCACAATATGAGGATCATCCATCGACTGTGCCCTCACCAGTCGTCGTCCGCGTCCTCGTAATCATTGTCCCCGTTGCCGAAGCCGAATAACCGGTCCAGGAAATCGAGGTCGAACGGATTCAATTCGTGCAGATGTTTATCGATGTCTTCAAGCAGGCGATCACGGCTTTCGTTGGACGGTTGTGCCTGTGCCAGCGACCGAGCACGCTTGAGCATAGACACCACGCCCCAGACCGGTGCATTTCGCCCTTTCTGTTGTATCCAGGCCAAGGCATGCAGGTAAGGGAAGACCGGGTTTTTCGGATAGCGCTGCTCTCCAATGTTAGCGGAGCGTCGTACCTGCGGATAAGCCTCCATGTCCAGCAGATTGCGGCACAACGCTTCCAGCTGCGGCTCGCTGAAATCGAGGTTGCGGGCCTTGTAGATGTACGACAGCACTTTTTGCGTATGGCCCTTTTGACCGACGTAGGTGACGCCGCCTTGGTGCAGTCCGGCCAGGATGCGCGTTAGGAAGACAGCGCCGTCCGGGTTCGGCATCTCCAGGCCAGCCTTGAGGTCCTGCTCGAAGCGTTTCTTGAGGGCGCGGTCGAGTTTGAGGCGCAACACTTCGGTCAAGAGCAGATAGGAGATGCCCACGGGGGCGGTAGTGCAGGCCAGAGCCTGCTGGATCAATTCTTCGGCACGGGTAGCCGCGCTGGCCTTGAACTCACAGGCGGCCCAGTGGGCCAGGATCATGCCGCCGTCCGAACCACCACTGAGTTCCAGGGCTGCCTGAAAATGCTGGCGGCTTTCATCGAAGCGATCCGATTCGACCTGCCTGCGAGCCAGCAACAGGTGGGCATCACTTGCCTTGCGGCGCAGCCGGCGATCCAAAGGGTTGCCTTTCAAGGCTTGCTCGATCCACTCCAGGGCTACCGCATAGTCGCCGCGCTTGCGGCTCAAGTCGCTGAGCAACTCCAGTGTCGGCACATGATCGGGAAAATGCTGGAGCAGTTGCCGCGCTGCTTTTTCGGCTTTGCTCTCGCGCTTGGCTTCCAGGTGATAGTGGACCAGGGCTTCGTGCGTTTCGAGTAGATCGGGCGCCAAGGCCAGGCTCCGCTGGAAGCACTTCTCCGCCGGCGGATTAAGAGGAGCGCAAGCATTCATGTCGTCGAATAAACCGAACGAACGGCGTCGCTGTTTACTCCGCGGTTCGGGGATGCTGGCAGCATTCTGACCCATGCGCTGCCAGATGAAGGCGCGAGCGTGATTGGCTTGATCGCCCGGCCATCTCTCCGGATGAGCAGCAATCTCTTGCTCATACTGCTGCCAGTAGTGATGGGCCAAGTGCAGCTCGTCCGCTCTTTCGTAGCCGATCGCTTGCAAGCGGTAGAAATGCGGATCATCCGGCGGCGAGCCGAAAACACGCTGATAGCGCAAGATGTCATCAGGCCCACTTTCGAGAATGTGCCAGTAGAAACAAGCAGCCAATCGCGGCACCAGGTCCGGTGCTTCCTGCCGCAGTGCCGGCAGCAACGCTTCGGCCTGTCGTAGCGCTGCCGCCATCCCCTTCTGGCTCCTGCGCCCCGCACAGGAATGGGCCAGCATCGCCTGCAAACTGCGCAGCTGCGGCACTAGCGTCGAGCCTTGCACACGATCGATCTGTTTTTGCAGCACTGCTTGCGTCGTCAGCGGCTGGGCAGCGCGAAAGGCGGCATCGATACGGTAGCGAAACGGCGCCGCCAACCGCGCCGGTAAGCGCTCTGGTGTCAACCGTTGCCAATTCTCCACGGCACGCTCGTCATCATTTTGCCAGTACGCTTGCAAGCCGCGTAGCAGCAATTTCCATTCGAGAAACGGCGAACGCAGGCTAATGCCTTGCAGCGTTTCCCGCGCCGCTTCGTCCTGGCCGGACTCGGCTTGTTGGAAAGCAAGGAGGATGCGATCCAAATCGGCTTGCAGCGCCGGCGGCAGGCCCTCCACCCTTCCCTCTCCCAATTTGGAAGAGGGAAAAGTAGGGGCAATTTCCTGCTGTATAGCGGCATCGGCAACGTAAGCGAGGATACGTTGGGCACGGACCGGATCAAGCAGGTTATCGATCAACGCCAGTGTTCGTTTGATCTCGCCGCACCAAGCCATTTCCTGGGCCAGGCGTTCCCGCCACGCCGGTGTTGCGTCATCCAAATGCGACGCCACATCAAGGACCATAAGCGCATCGTGTGTCTGTCCCTGATTGCGCAGCTGGCGAGCGCGGCCGAGATAAACCTCTTTGAGTAATTCGAGATGTTCCGGCGTCGGCTCGGATTTGTGCAGTTGTTTGGTCAGCTCCAGAGCTTGCTGAAAGCGACCTTCCTGGCACGCACAGTCAATGCGTCGCCGCAGCTCTTCCAGCGAGTAAGTGGAGGTTTGGTGATGTTTGTGTTTCTTGCTCACGGAACCTCCCACATAAAGATCAGTCGTCCGCAGATGGTCTCTTCCGTTACTATACAGACGGCGCAATTTCGCAACTACAGGGGCAGACACTCGCCCTGCCGGAAAAACTTTCGGAGACTCTTGTTGCTACGGGAAGTGGCTGAAAGAGGATGGGGAATAACCTTTGCTACAGGCGTGGCACCCGGATTTAGTCGAGCTTACCAAGACGACAAGAATTCTTTGGTTTGCCATATGTATGTACTGCTGTCGTTCCTCCGCAGGCATCTCTAAAGCCTCGCACGTGGCCGTATTATTTCCGGTCCGATTTCCGCGGCCTCGACATCGGGAGCGAAGCCACGGCGGAGCGTGTTCTCGGTTATGGTGCGTGGCAGGACAAATTGCAGCAAATAATCGGGACCGCCCGCCTTGGAACCGATGCCCGACATCTTGAAACCGCCGAACGGCTGACGATCGACGATTGCTCCAGTGATTTTGCGATTGATGTACAGGTTGCCGACACGGAACGCACGTTTGACATGGGCAATATGTTCCGGACTACGTGAATACAGTCCTCCTGTCAATGCATAAGGCGTACCGTTGGCGATCTCTAGTGCATGATCCAGGTCGCGCGCGCGCAGCACCGCCAGGACCGGGCCAAAGATTTCCTCTTGAGCGATGCTCGCCGTCGGCGCCACATCATCGAAGATGTGTGGCGCGATGAAATAACCCTCGTTTTTCAGTGCACCAGCGTCGCCGGCATAGACGAGCCGGCCTTCGTTCTTGCCGTTTTCGATGGTGTTCAAGATGCGCTGATACGCCTCGGTATCAATGACAGGGCCAATCGTACATCCGGGATCCTCGGCAGGAGCAACTTTCAGACTGCGCGTTGCCTCGATCAAGCGAGCAACGAAGACATCGTGGAGTGCTTCCAGCACGATGACCCGGCTGCACGCCGAACATTTCTGCCCGGCATAGCCGAAGGCGCTGGCGACAACACCGTGGACCGCCTCATCCATGTCGGCATCGTCATCGATGATAATCGCGTTTTTGCCGCCCATTTCTGCGAGAACGCGTTTGATCTGTTCCTGTCCCGGCTGAACCTCGGCCGCCTGGCGATTGATATGCAGACCGACCTTGCGCGAACCGGTAAAAGCAATCATGGCCACGTCGGGATGATCGACCAGTACCGGCCCGATCTCCTCGCCGATGCCCGGCAAATAAGCGATGACGCCAGGAGGCAATTGGATTTCCTCAAACACCTCCATCAGCTTGGCACCGATGACCGCCGATTGCTCGGCCGGTTTCATGATGACGGTGTTGCCGGTGACGAGGGCGGCCGTGGTCATGCCGCAAAGAATGGCCATCGGAAAATTCCACGGTGCGATGACAACGGTCACGCCGCGCGGCTCGTAGAAATAGACGTTTTCCTCACCCGGCACGTCGCGCCGTCTCGGCTGGGCCAAACGCAGCATTTCTCGACCGTAGAACTCGCAATAATCGATGCTCTCGGCCACGTCGGCGTCGGCCTCACGCCGCGGCTTGCCACATTCGTAAATCTGCCACGCCGCCAGTTCGAAACGCCGCCGCCGCATCACCTGCGCCGCCCGGAACAGGTACTCGGCCCGCTTCGTTGCTTCGGTGTCGCGCCAGGCCGGAAACGCCGCTTTGGCCGCAGCGACGGCTTCGTTGGCCTGTTCTGGGCCGGACCGGGCACAGCGGCCAACGACTTGTTTACAGTGCGAGGGATTGAGTGAGTCGAACGTGGCTGCCGTGGAAACAGCTTGGCCGTTGATGATGGCTGGATACGTCCGGCCCAATTGCGGCGCTACTTGGGCGAGCGCGGCGTCCATTGCGCGCCGGGCTTCGGCTCGGCTAAAGTCGGTCAACGGCTCGACGCGATACGGCGAAAAAGTGTAACCGTCACGTGGGCCGTTGTACTGACCATCGTGCATTGCCGAGGTCGAGTCGAAGGTGACATGTGTGCGTGAATTCATGAGCCACAGATCCTCGTCAGTAAGATATACGGCAGGAACCAATTAAACCCAGTCCTCCGAAATGGACATCCCTGCAAGAAACCCAGCCCACCACGACAACCAAACCGAAAAAAGAAACAGGCAGGTTACAAATAATCGACTACGGGGAAGGAAAATCATTAGGAGCGCATAAGCAAGCCCATGCACCAACGGCAGCGCGAAGAGCAAGAAATCCGGTAATCCGAATGAGTGAACCTCCGTTGGGGGAGAGTTAACTCGCCATACCGTTCCCACCAATAATATTAGGCCGGGAGTAA
>JAJPHU010000101.1 GCA_021325115.1 Planctomycetota bacterium
GTGGTGACGGAGAGAGGACGATCAGCCTGGAGATAGCTCGGCATAGAGGACTCCTCTGCTGGTAGTGGCTTGTTGTGCGTCACGCTGGCAGCGTACCCTACGCAGGGCACACTGCTAGCGTGATAGTTCCTTCCAGCGGTTGGCGCCGCTGGCTACATCGAGTCCCAGTTTCACAAACGCGCGCTGCTTTTCCGGCGCCCGCGCCGGTTCGGTAAGCACAGCGGCCAGCAGGACAGCGCTGGCCACGCCATGAGCCGTGAGATGCTCACCGGGTGGAACCACGGGGAGGTTGGGCGGAGCGAGGCTGCCGCCGCTCCAGAAAGCAGCGGCAGCGGCGCAGCCGGCAGGCTCAGCCAATCCGGCAGCTTGGGAAGCGGCCATTGCGGCCCGGCGATGATCTTCACTGGGATCCGCCGCCCATTTCTCCGCCGCCTGCAAGGCCGTCGCCGCCGCCGATGACAGAGTGCCTCCCTGCGCCTTCCGCACACAGACGCAAGCCCACCATACTGCTTCTCGTTTCGGCAGGGCATGGGCCAGGAAGCGGATGGCATCCACATCCAGTTGTTGCTCCGTCAGGGCATTCAGATATTGGGACGGCGTAAGGTTCGAACGCAACAGTTTCTGCGCTGCTTCGCCAAGCGGGCAATGTTGGCAGATCTCTGCCGCCGTTTTGGCGGCCACCCGGGTCAGGATACTGTTACTCATACTTGCCTTTCCCGGAGCAAGCTCCCGTCTCTCTAATCCTGCATTGCAGAGGCCCAACCGAGCGCACCCCGAAATTATTATTCCAGAAAGGGGTGGAAACCGGACAGGGACGCACTGTTCTTGGGGCCAGTCGCGGTCAGACATGACATATTGAACAAGCTCGGTCGAGGAAAGGCCAATCGGCGAACGGCCAACGTCTGCCGGCTATTCTAGCAGCCAGCTTACGCGGAGCCGTTCGCCAGGGAAGTTGTTGCGGACCTAGGAACGACCCGGCATCGGGAGGGCCGAGCTGCTCTGAAGCAACTGTTTCAGCTCCTTGGCCGCTTCGCGGACACGAGGAACGTTGGGAGATTCGCTACCGAAGAGGACAAGCCGCCAGGCGGCTTCGCGGACACGAGGATCGCCATCGATTTGCGGCCAATTCACCTGGGCCAGCACGGCAGGGTCTGAGATACCGAGTTGGAGAAGGCCGCGCAGACAAGCGAAGCGCACATTGTCTGAGACATCAGTGGAGGCACTGCTGACCAGCCCCTGCACCACGGTCGTACTCGATTCTCCGCAGGAGATCAGCGACTGAACAGCCCACAGGCGAGTGGCCGGTGATGTGGAACTCTGGAGCAACGCGAGCAGTTGAGGAACGGTCGGATTGGCGCCAGAGCTAACCGGCATCGGTGCAGCCGGTTGTACCGGAACCACGTTGGCTGCTTGCTCGCGTTCCCGATTGAACGCCAAAGCTGCTGGTTTGTGTTCCTGATTGTGCTCCTCAGTTCCCGTCGAAACGACTGGCAACGCCGGGGGCACATTGGCCGCTTGGTCATGAGGGATGCCTTCCGAAATCGGTGAACGGCCGGCGTAAGTCGGCTGATTAGTTCTACCAGCTGGCTGGGCGGGGTGGACGCGAGCCGGTTGATCGGCTCCCTCAGCGGGCGGGTTGACTCCCCCAGCGGGGTTATGCCGGCCATTCGCCAAGGAGTTGTCTCCTTCGGGGGATACGCCTTGTTCATGTTCCCGTTTGTGTTTGGGCTCTCCCGTCGAAGCAGCCGGCCGCGCCGGTGATTCATTGCTCGTAGGTGCTGTCCTCGGTTCGAGGAGCGGGAGGACCGGCTGCGGAGGCACCACATATTTGGAGGCCAGAATTTTGGGACCAGTAGAGGGCGATTTTTCCACAGCAAACGAGCGAGTTGTCGGCCGAGGCGAATTGAACGAGGTCGGTGCAAGGGGAGTCGACGCAGGGAGAGAAGATGAGTTGCCTGCAGGGAGGGTCTGCGGTTGGGGGACAAGGCGATCCGAAGGAAGCGGAGGCTCGCACCTGCGCAGTGGCTCGCATCTCCGCAAGGGAGGCTCGCATTTCCGCAGCGGCTGCGTTCTCCTGTCGCTCCCAAGCTCTGTCTGGAAACGCGAGTCCGACTTGGTTCCTCTGCCTGGGACGGTTTGAGACCCAGGGACCGAGCCATTGTTTTTGTTGGGCTGGGGCACAGG
Source organism: Planctomycetota bacterium (assembly GCA_021325115.1). Lineage (GTDB taxonomy): Bacteria > Planctomycetota > Planctomycetia > Gemmatales > Gemmataceae > JAJPHU01. The sequence goes on from JAJPHU010000101.1 coordinate 2,185, forward strand.
GGGATGAAGAGCGTTCTCGATTACCTCGACCAGGCAGCGATTGCCCGGGGGAAAATCCGCAACGGACGCCGGAGGTTTTTGCCGTGCCTGTTGCAGGACGCGACGTGCATGTTGCACCAGCTGTTCCATGCTCTGTTCCGAAGCGGGAGATTGGTAAGCCGCTGGCCGAATGCGTGAGGAAGCATCCGCAGTGGAGGCTGGGGTCGGAGAAACGGGAGGCGGAGCGGCTGGGGGAACGGGCGGCGGCAGTTCTCCGGGAGGCAGAGGGGGGCCTTCCTTGGGTGGCGGCGGTGGCGCTGCAGGCGGTGGTGGCAGCGGCGGCGCCGGCTTGATGGCCACGTAACAGGAGAGGCAGTGCTCCAGCGCCGCCATGGCCGCGGCCCGAACGCGCGGCGAATCCTCAGGAGGATTGCCGTCCTCGGGGAGCACCGATAAGGCATTCACCAGCGCCAGGATGGTATCGCGGTTGCAGCAACAGCCGCGTTGCAGGGCCAGAGCTGCTTCCAAACGCACGCATTCATTTTTGTCGGCGCGGAGCGAAGCGATCAGGGCCGCAGTTACTTCCGGCCACCAGTTGCAATCGGTTGTGCTCAAGTAGCGTATGGCGGCGCGGCGTTTGGCGGCCTCAGCGGTGTCTTTCTGGACCTGGGCGGCAGCCCCCAAAGCAGTGGTGGGAGGCAAGGCCAAGCCAGCTGGATCGATCAACGGACAAGGTTGGCCAATCACGCCGCCGGTAAAAACCGAGACGGGCGCCAGAGTGTTATTGATGAGCTGTCCAAATTGCGAGTTGCAAAACTTGGCCTTGCACCTTGCCTTTTGTTCGGGTGTCGGGCAGAGGAAGGTCCAAAGGTTTTTCACGGGGGCCGGCGCTGGAGCTGGCGCCGCTACCGCTGCTGGCACCGTCGCAGGGACGGCCGCCGCCGGGACAGGA
>JAJPHU010000180.1 GCA_021325115.1 Planctomycetota bacterium
GGCGGGAATCGGGATAAGCAGATTGCTCGGCTTGATGTCACGATGCACCATATCTTTCTCATGGGCGTGCTGCAAACCGAGAGCAGCCTGGCGTATCAAGGAACAGATATAAGAGATCGGCAATGGGATTTTTTTCTTCACCAAGGCATCAAGCGTCATGCCATGGACGTACTCCATGACCAGAAAGTACTGTCCTTCGGCTTCATTGGCATCGTAAGCCATCACGATGTTGGGATGGTTTAGTTGCGTGCTGGCACGCACTTCACGGAGGAACCACTCGATGGCAACGGGATCAGAGACCAACTCTGGTGAAAGGACCTTAAGAGCCACCACACGGCCCATGAGAGTGTGCCGGGCCTTATAAACGCGGCCCATACCGCCGCGGCCCAATTCCTCAAGCAGATGATACTGCCCCAAGCTCAGAAGCTGAGTATCGCTTTGCTGCAATTGGTCGGAGAAAATGGTGCGTTCCACGAGGATCCCTCGGTTTTCCGGCGAGCGGGGTGTGGAGACACCCTGATGAGTGCTCACCAGGGCGTCTCCACACCCCGCTTGCCACTCCACTACGAGTATAGAACGAAAATCGGCGAGACTCAGCCACCATTACTTCATTCGAGAAAAAGCGGCGAGAAGCTGGAAAGCGGCTGGACCAAGAATGACGATGAAAACGGCTGGGAAGATGCACAATAACGTTGGAAAGAGGATCTTGACGGCAGCTTTCTGGGCCAATTCCTCGGCGCGTTGCTGGCGCTGGAGCCGTAGTGTGTCGGCATGGATACGCAGAGCCTTGACCACACTGGTGCCGAAACGTTCGCTCTGCACGATGACCGAGGCGAGGTTACGCAGCTCTTCGAGGTCGGTGCGGACGGCCAATTTTTGCAGCCCTTCGCCGACCGAAACGCCCAACATCATCTCGCGCTGCACCAGGTCCATCTCAGCACCTAAAAGCGGATGAGCGGTGTTCAGCTCAGCAGTCACACGCTGCATGGCTGCACTGAGACTAACGCCGCCCTCAACGCAGAGAACGAGCATGTCCAGGGCATCTGGCAAGGCACGTCGGAGATAGGATTGGCGTGTTTTTTTGCAGTGATCCAGCCACAGGCCCGGCGCGATCATACCCAGGCCCAGGCCGAGAACGCCGGCCATCACGGCGCGGCTCGGCGACAAAACACCGCTCAACGCCAACGCCGCCGACAACACCAGCGGTGCAGCCATCAAGAGCATTTTCACGCCCATCAGCAGCGCCAAAGCATTGCGATCATAGATGCCGGCCTCGATGAGCCGTTGCCGCAACTGGCTGCGCTGGGCTTCATTGGTCGGCAAGAGCGGGGTACCCATGTCGGGCAACCGTGCCAGCAACAGCTTGCCCAGACGGCTGCCGGCCGACTGTTCGCGTGGCGCTGTCCCCAGGCCGCGCATGCGTGCCGTCGTCTGCCACAGGTCGCGGTTGCGCCAGATGAAGAACCCCAGGACAAGGCCACTGGTGGCCAGAAACACGAGCAAATTGATCCAACCTTTATCGAGCATGAATCGCACTCCCGTGCCGGCCATTCGCTGATGTCAAAAATCGAACTGAATGATCTTACGTATCCACAGAGCCCCGGTGGCCATCGATGCCATCATGGCGGCGAGCAGGCCGGGATGATCGAGCAGCACATCGGCATAGGGACGGTTGACAAGGCGCATGACAAAAAACATGACCGGGGGCAGTACCAACAGCACGATAGCTTGCATGCGTCCCTCGGCTGTCAGCGTGCGGACGTGGTTGCGCAGCCGCACACGCTCGCGGACCAGGGCAGCCAGGCGCTCCAGCACTTCGGAGAGATTACCTCCGGTTTGTCGCTGAATCATCATGGCCATGACGAAAATTTTGATCTCCAGCACTCCGGTTCGCCGTGCCAACTCCCGATAGGTCACTTCCGGCAGCAGACCGAGATTTTGCTGTTCCTGACATTGGGCGAATTCACTGGCGATGGGCGGCTCAAAAGTGTCGGCAACGGCCTGCAAAGCCTGCGGCACCGAATGACCCGAACGCAGCACGCGCGCCATCAGGTCAAAAGCGGAAGACAGCTGCATCAGCAGACGATCGTGACGAGCTTTCTGCTGCTGGCGAACGTAAAGCAGCGGCGTCAGACCCAGGGCAATGGTGCCGACCCCTGCCAAGATGGGGCCGTGGAACAATAGCCCTCCCACAAGTCCAATCAGCGCCATCCCGCCAGAGAGGGAGGCCAGCTGCGGCAGTGTCAGTGGCAGGCCGGATTGCGTCAACATTGTTTGCAGCCGCGAGCGCCAATCGAGACGCTCCGGCACAGGCAACGGAGAACTGGGAATATTAGCTCCCCCTCCCATCCCCCCCAATTCTGAGAGGAATAAGGGAGAACGGAAGTCGATCTGACTGGCGCTGTTTTTGAACAAACTGGTCCGCGTCGCCGGTTTGGCCTCCGGCTTGTGGAACTCGCTCTCCATGCGCTGGCGGGCGCGGAAGGAATCGCGCTGGCGGAGATCACGCCAGATGGAGTATCCAGCCGCAATGCCGAGACTGGCGGCCAGGAACATCAACACAAGCAACAGAGGCAAAGTCACGCGATGTACTCCACAGCATGATGTATCGTTTCGCGTGCTCCCACGCTCCGTGTGGAAACGAAAAGATTATGCACACGCGCTAGTAAGGATGCGGCGCTCGAACATTTGTAGCGGCAACTCTACGCCGCAGGAAGCCAGACGATCCAGGTAGTGCGGGCGAATGCCCGTTGTGTGAAAATAGCCTTGGGCACGCCGTTCGGCGTCCACGCCTGTTTGCTTGAACGCAAACAGATCATGCATGACCAGATTCTCGCCTTCCATGCCGGTCACTTCAGAAACCTTCACCACCTTGCGCGCTCCGCCGGACAGGCGCGAGGTCTGGACGATGATGTGAATGGCCGAGGCAATCTGTTTGCGAATGACCCACATGGGCACATCGAAGCCAGCCATACCGACCATCATCTCCAGCCGGCTTAAGGCGTCGCGGGTGTCGTTGGCATGGATAGTCGTCAGCGAGCCTTCGTGACCGGTGTTCATCGCTTGTAGCATGTCCAGGGCTTCCGGGCCGCGGCACTCGCCGATGACGATGCGATCGGGCCGCATACGGAGAGCATTGCGCACCAGATCACGCGTCGTCACTTCGCCGATCCCTTCGACGTTGCGCGGCCGGGTTTCCAGCCGGCCGACGTGCGGTTGCTGCAAGCGCAGTTCGGCGGCGTCCTCGATGGTGATGACACGCTCCTCGGCTGGAATGAAGGCTGATAGAGCGTTGAGCAGCGTCGTCTTGCCGCTGCCGGTGCCGCCGGAGATGAGCAGATTCAGTCTGGCCTGCACACACGCCGACAGAAAAACAGCCATTTCCTCGGTCATGGCTCCCTTTTGTACCAGATCTTTGGCCAACAGCGGCCGGACGCCGAAGCGGCGAATCGAAACCAGGGCACCGTCCAGAGCCAGAGGGGGAATGATGGCGTTGATGCGGCTACCATCGGGCAGCCGGCCATCAACCATCGGACTGGTCTCGTCCACGCGGCGACCAATCCGACCGACGATGCGCTGAACGATGTGCAGCAAGTGGCGGGCATCAGTGAAAGCAACATCGGCGCGCTCCAGCCGGCCGTTGCGCTCCACGTAAACGATATTGTGGCCGTTGATGAGGATGTCGCTGATAGTCGGATCGGCCATCAGCGGCTCCAGCGGTCCCAGGCCGAACGTCTCATCGAGCACTTCGGAGATCAGCCGTTCGCGCTCGGCGCGATTGAGGAGATTAGGACTGCGCTGGCATAGCTCCTCGGCCATACGGCGGACTTCGGCGCGTAAGTCTTCGCGGCTGATGGTGCCGAGTATGGATACGTCTATGTTGGTAATCAGCTGTTGGTGCAGCTGCGCCTTGAGCCGGCAGCGATCGTCCGGCGCCGGGCCAGCGGCGGAAGGACGCCGAATCGTTTCCACATCGGCCCAGGAATCGCCTTCCAGAATCGTGATCTCATCAGAGGGAGTGCGGGACATGGAATAATCACCTGCTTCTATCTGAGTCGCGACCGTGGGGGAACAGCAGTCTCAATTGCCCCCTTTCGATCGCGGCTCTGTTTTGTCCGCTTTTAACCATGAAACACAGCCAGCCAGCCGTTGATACTTTTGACTGCCTGACGAACGGAAGAGGGTTTAACACTATCGGGATTAATCAAAGTATTGACTATTTGCACGATGCTCTGCGCCACTTTGGCCGTGGGGGTGCGGAACACAGCCGGTTCTCCTGCGTTGTTGGCGGCGTTGATGCTCTTGGGATCGTCCGGAACCAGGAAAGCGATCTTGTGTCCCAATGCCTCTTCCGCCTGTGACAAAGGCAACTCTTTGGCCTGGCCATAGCGATTGATGACCAGCCGGACCCGCTCATCGCTGATGCCCGCTTGCTCCAGGTTGGCCAGAATGCGTTTGGCGCTGCGCAGCGATGTGAAATCAAGGCGAAGCACCAGCAGAATAAAAGCCGTCTGCCGCAGCACTACCAATTGCTCTTCGTGGTAGCAATCTTCCAGATCGACCACGGTGAAACGGAACGTGTCGCGGGCCAGATAAAGCGTCTTGTTGACACCTTGGGCTGTGACGAGGCGGATGTCCTCGTACATCAAGGGCGGTGCCAGTAAATGAATACCACTGGCGTGAGGCACCAAGGCGCTCTCGAACATGGCGCGGTCCATGCGTGCAGAATTCAAGCACAGGTCGGCGAGGTTATGCGTGGGCTTGATGTCGAGCAAGGCCGCCAAGTCGCCGACGCCCGGCTTGAGATCGAGGAGAGCGCAGCGGCCCAGTTCGCGGGCCAATACCCCGGCCAGGTTGACGGCCAAGGTGCTGGCGCCGCTGCCGCCGGAAGCGCCCAGCAAGCCGATTACCTGCCCCGCTGGCTGCCGGGCTGCTTCCTCCTTGGTCTGCAAACGCCGCAGCACTGAATCCAGCTGCGTCTCCAGGTCGGCCTCATCGAGATAATGATCAGCGCCTTCGTGCAGGGCGCACAAAATCAGTTTAGAATCCGAAGCCTGGCCGACGGCAAGGACAGGGCCGGCTGCCTGAAAACGAATTTTCCGCAGCAGATTCAGAGCACGCTCGGGAACAGGCGAGAGAACAACCACCACTATGTTCGCCTGGCTGCACACCAGCGATTCCTCGGCCTGATCGAAGGCAATCAATTTTAGCTCGGCGCAATGGAGGCGGGCTTGTAACATCTCGCGAAGCTGGAGACCGAGCGGCTGCGAGATGTTCTGGATGAGCACCGCGACCTGCATAAGAACTGTCCTCTTTCCCAGCATCAAACGCCGGTTAGCGTTTCGCTGCACAATCAGACCCAAACCCCGGTTAGCGCTTCGCTGCACGATCAGACCTAATGGGGGCTATACCATTCTCATAAGTCACGGCAAGCAGCGAGTCAAATTAGATGAGCCGGAAGCGTAAGCGACGGACGACGTCGACGATGCGGCGAGCGGCTTCCTCGATGTCATGCAGAGTCAACAGTGGACTGAGGCTGAAACGCATCGCGGAGTTCCGCACGGCATCGGCCACGCCCATCGCTTGCAACACCGGCGAGGGCAAGAGGGAGCCGCTCGAACAGGCTGAGCCGGTCGAGCAGGCGACGCCGGCCAGGTCGAGGTTCATCAGGAGTAGATCCGCTCTCACGCCCGGAAAGGAAACGTTGATCGTGTGGGGAATGCCAAGGAGACCGGTGTCTCGCCGGTCGTCGGGGCCATTGAGGACGATGGGAGCGGCATGGACCTGCAGCTGAGCGAGGAAATGTTCGCGGAGCCGGCGGACATGCGCCAGGCGATCGTTCATTTCCCGGCAGGCACAATCGAGAGCGCAGGCCAATCCGACAGCGAGCGCAACCGGCTCGGTGCCGGGCCGATGGCCGTGCTGCTGATGACCGCCCCAGGTCCGCGGCCGCAGTTTCACGCCGCGCCGTAGCAACAGTGCCCCGATGCCCTTGGGGCCGTGGAATTTGTGGGCGCTGAGCGCCAGCGTATCGACCCCGAGATCGTGGAAATGCACAGGTATCTTACCAATAGCCTGCGTGGCGTCGCAATGGAAACGAGCGCGGCCGGCAAGCCCCTCCGTCAAAGGGCGGATGGGCTGAAGTGCTCCCGTTTCATGGTTAGCCAGCATGACGGCGACGAGGCGCGTATCCGGCCGCAGATGTTCTGCCAGCGATGGAGCATGAACAAGGCCGTGCCCATCGACGGGCAGCAGATCGAGAGCAAAACCCCCTGCGGATAGCTGGCGCAGCGGCTCGGCCACAGACGGATGCTCAATGGGACTGGCCAGCAAATGACCAGGAGGCTCCCCGCACAGGCCGAACAGGGCGAGATTGTTAGCTTCGGTAGCGCCGCTAGTGAAGATCACTTCCTCAGCAGCAGCACCGAGATGGGCGGCGATGGCTTCGCGGGCATCTTCGAGAGCGCGCCGCGCCTGCCGGCCGACGGCATGAGCGCTGGCGGGATTGCCGAACGTCTCTGTGAGATACGGCCGCATGGACTCCCACACAGCGGGCAACAGAGGTGTGGTGGCGTTGTTGTCGAGATAAATGCAATCCATACGCAGCGCCGGCAAAGAATCGAAAACAGTGGCAGGGCGACGAGAGGCGATCCAACAAGGGATCGCGCCCTGCCCACCGCATGACTCATTGTAGCTACTGCTGGCTGGGTTTGCGGACCCAAACGAAATAGATGGCCACGATCAGCAACGTGCCGACAGTGCTGAACAAAATCGGCAAAGGCAAGACGTTCATGTAATGGAATACCTCCTCGGGTGTCAAAGAAGAGGGCGAACATTCTGTATAAGCATAGTTCACGAATAAACGATGGGCGCAGTTACTCCGCAGAGGAGGCTTATTCTGCCGTCACAGGTTCTTGTTCCCACGCAGAACGTGGGAACGAAGCGATTTAATTGACTTTTTGAAACATCAGCTGGCTGCCATCAGCGCTGGTTAGCGTCAACTGATCACCATCAATAACGATCTTGTGTGGATGAATTTTCCGCCCCTCCAGATCTTCTTCCAGCGTAAAGGTGACGGCAGGCCCCATGCCCAGAGTGTAGTTGCCCTTATAGAGTTTGCCGGCAACCGTGTAGAACAGATGGCCATCCCGGCCGAATTGCAGCCGCCGGGCGCCAGCGGGAATTTCTTCGCCCTGGACGGTCGTGGCTGTGGAAGCCCAGGTTGTAGCTTCGATCTTACCTTGATTGTTGGAGCAGCCGGCCACGATGACCAGTGCTGCTGCCAGTACTAGACGGGCGAGAAAAAAGGGGCGCATGAATGGACCTCCTTGCCAAACACATTGAGCTTCCAGTTCCATGCCGACCAGCGCGGCGTCAACTTCACCAACCGACCGGCCGACAGATTCTAGCGTGTGAAGGCATTTTTAAACAAGAGCGTATCCCCAAGGTTCCCCAAGGGCGCAGATTAATATTTGACATGGCATCCTCCGGCTGAGTATAGTTGCAGGAAAGGGATGCCCCCGGTTCGCCTGGCTACTCGCTTCCCTCCGCCTTGATCTATCTTGTTGTGAGGAACCTACCATGCTCGTGATCCCCGGACAAGCAGGCAGAGCAACCTGCGATGGCATGACGCGCCGTGAGCTTTTGCGCATCGGCGGCTCGGCACTGCTGGGCGTCAGTCTGGCCGATATCTTCTCCCTCCAGGCTCAGGCCAAGAAAAGGGAGAATGGCGGCGGCCCCGGATTCGGCAAAGCCAAAAGCGTCATCCTTCTCTATCTTCAGGGCGGTCCCAGCCACCTCGATCTCTGGGATCCCAAGGACAATGTTCCCGATAACGTTCGAAGTCCCTTCAAGGCCATCGGCACCAAGATCCCCGGCATCAAGTTCACCGAACTGATGCCAAAGTTCGCCCAGGTCATTGACAAAGTCACACTCATCCGCTCGATGAGCTATACGCCGGTCGGTCTCTTCAACCACACGGCGGCCATCTATCAGATGCTCACCGGCTACACCGCCGACAAGGTCAGTCCGTCCGGTCAACTGGAGCCACCCAGCCCCAAGGATTTCCCCAACCTCGGTTCCAACATCATCCGCCTCAAGCCACCAGCCGTGCCCATGTTGCCGTTTGTCATGCTGCCGCGGCCGTTGCAGGAGAGCAACGTTGTCGGCAAGGGCGGCACAGCCGGCTTCCTGGGCCGTGCCTATGATCCATATCTGCTCTATCCGCCTGGCAGCGATATGGACATGGACAAGATGGACCGCATCAAGACCGATGATTTGCAGCTCCGCGGCGAAATCTCGTCCAAACGGTTGGAGCGTCGTGCGCGGTTGCGTGATCTCATCAACGAAGGGATGCCAGCTATCGAGGAAGCCACCGCCAAGTACAGTCTCGATGAATACTATGGCAAAGCGCTGGGTTTGGTCATCTCTGGCCGCGCTCGCAAAGCGTTCACGCTCTCCGAGGAGCCGCGTAAGCTGCGTGAGCGCTATGGCATGAATACCTGGGGCCAAAGTTGCTTGCTGGCGCGCCGTCTCATCGAGGCCGGCACGCGCTTCGTCGAGGTCAATTGGCCCAAGGTCGCCAATTCTGACAACCACTCCTGGGACGTTCACTCCGGCCTGACCAAGCGCATGAAGGACCAGGCGGCGCCCATGCTCGATGCCGCCCTGGCAACGCTGATCGAAGATCTGGATCAGCGCGGCCTGTTAGCGGAAACGCTGGTGGTGGCGGTCGGCGAGTTCGGCCGCAGTCCACAGCGCGGCGTCAGCACGTCAGGCAATGAAAATTCGGACGATGGCCGCGATCATTGGCCGTACTGCTATACCGGCGTCATCGCCGGTGCCGGCGTCAAGCGCGGTCTGGTCTACGGCAAATCGGACAAGACCGGCTCCGCTCCCGTCGAAAACCCGGTGCATCCACGCGAATTGCTGGCCACCATCTATCACAGTGTCGGCATTGATCCGTCCACGATGGTGCTCAACCACCTCAATCAGCCGCGCGAGTTGGTACAAGGCGACCCGGTGACGGGAATTTTGTCGTAAAAGTACGTTCCTCACCTGCTCGCTGCACCAGCAAGGGCCGCCCTTGCTGGTGCAGCGAGCAGGTGTCCGATTCCCCCATAGCCGGAAAGGGAACATCCTGCATTGCAAAGAACCTGCACTATCTATCTATCACTTTATTTCCCTTTTCTTGTCCGCTCACTCTGTATCAAGTTTTCCTCATCATTCCTTGAAGGCAGCTAAACCCAGGCTAAAGTCTCCTTATTGCCTCAAATTTCTGCTCGTAACCTCGCTGTTCTTGCCGAATGAACACTCTTAAGCGTCGCCCAGAATAGTGGTCTGGTTCCTGTATTACTCTAAGGATTCTTCACCATGTGGCTTCATCCCCCCTTCCGCACCTCATTCTCCCGACCGTTCTCGCTTATTCGGCAGATGAGGAAAACGTGCAGGGTATCCCTTACAATTGAGCACCTGGAAGACCGTCTCGCCCTGTCCTCGACCTCATGGACCTCGATCGGTCCGGCGCCGATTGTCGGCAACACCAGCGACGGCGGCACAGTCACGGGCCGCGTCACAGCGATCGCCGCCGACCCTAACCCCAGCGATACGGCCGGCAATACCGTTTACATCGGCACAGGTGGCGGCGGCGTCTGGAGGGGGGAAAACATCCACTCGAGTTCGCCGACCTGGACCGCCCTGACCGATAACCTGGCGGCCCAGACAGGCGATCCGCTCATCAACCTGAACGTCGGCGCCCTGGCCACAGCCTGGAATCCGGCTACTCAGAGCACCATCATTTACGCCGGTCTGGGCGAGGCCAACTCCGAATCAAACCTCATGACCACCAGCGCCGCCGCCTCCCAGTTTTACGGCACCGGCATCATCAAATCCACCGACGGGGGACAGACCTGGACCCTGCTGGGCGGGCAGGGCAGCTCGAATATCTTCTATCGCTCGGCCATTTCGAAAATTGTTATCGATCCCACTCATCCAGACAATATTTACGTCGCTGTCTCTACCGCCAAGAACGGTGTGGTCGGCAACGAGGGCATCTGGCACTCATCCGACGGAGGCCAGAGTTGGGTGAACACGACCGCTACCCAGATCCCAGGCTCCAGGATGGACATGTTCTCCGACCTCGTCATGGATCCAAGTGACGACCGGGTGCTGTACGCAGCAGTCGGCGAGGCGACCGGCAGTGCTGCCAATGGTGTGTACATGACGACGGATGGGGGGACAACCTGGACCCAAATGACGAACCTGCCCTCTGGTGCAGGTGTGGGCCGCATCAGCCTGGCATTGTCGGGCAACCTTAACCCCTCAGGTCCCGCACAGTACGAACTTTACGCCGCCTTCATTATGGACCGGTTGACACAAACGGCCACGATCACGGACTATTCCCAGAACGGAAATACTGTGACGGTTGACTTCTCCGGATTTGCCGGCCTGGAGAACTTCAAAGTGGGCGAGACAGTGAACATCTCGAGCGTCGAGTCTCGACTGAACGGCGGGCACAAGATCACTGCCGTCATCTACGATACGACACCCGGTACGGGGTCGATCGAATTCACGGTGGATTCGTCGACCAGCATCAACGAGACGATGGCCAGCGGGACCATCAATTCGGAGATCGGTGGCCTGTATCAACTCGGCTACGTCACCGTCGGAGGGAGCCTTCCAGACGATACGACTGCTGTCTGGAATGTTGTCCCCGGATTCGACCTGCCCACGCCCAACGGCTTCGAAGACAGTTCCAAGTATAATTACGTCGGCAACCAAGGCTACTACGACACGGCCTTGGCGGTCAATCCTTACACCCTCACGCCAGGAACGGTGCAGGTTTATGCTTCTGGCGAGGACGCCTTCCTGCAAATCAACAACGCTGACGGCAGTGCCCAAAACGTGACGGTGAACGATCTGGCAGCCAAGGACGAGGGGTACGGGCCGTCCATCCACGTCGATCACCATGCCATCCTCCTCGATCCGACGGCCAGCGGCTCTGGCTCGTTGTACACGGTGGTGGACGGCTCGGACGGCGGGGTCTGGGAATTCGACCCCGAGGCGCTACCGGCGTTTTCCTGGGCTGACCTGAACACCAACCTGCCGCTGGGCCAGTTCTACGGGATCGCAATTAATCCCACGAACACCAGCCAAATGTACGGCGGCGTGCAGGACAACGGCAATATTCGTACGCTCGACGCAGGGGCGACTCCCTGGCAGGCCGCCAGCAACGACGACGGCAGCTTGGTCTATATCGACCCGACGCCTCGACCTTACGAGACGGTCTACCTCTCGGTCGGTGGCGTGCTGAGGAAGAGCAATTCCAATACGGATCCCTTCGCACCTACCCAGCCATATGCCCTGAATTCAGACGTCTACTTCTCGGATACCAACCAGCCCGGCAACGATGGGGCAAATGATGCTATCATCGGAGATTTTCCCGGCGTCACCTACCTGATGGAACCTGTCACCATCAACGGCCAGCACGCCCACTACCTGTGGTACGGCGGCAGCGACTCCAAGGGCAACGGCTCGCTCTGGCTGTCTACCGACGGAGGCCAGACCTGGTCCTTGATCGGCAGCCCCACCCTGGGCACGTCGGGCAACGGCTGGGTGCCGACAGAACAGGCGCTTCAGAACGACTTCGTGATCGACAGCACCCCGGTGGACAGCATCGGCGTGAACCCGGCCAGTCCGGGGACTGTTTACGTTGGTCTGCGTGGGGGGTACCTCCTGACGACGACGAACGGTGTGACCGGCGACACCCCCAACGGCAACGCCAGCTGGAACACGAGTTATCCGATTGCCATCATCACTGCACACGTCGCCGCGTCTTCCGTTGGACCGCTGCCGCAGAGCACCATCAACGTGGACAGTACGGTCCATTTCCCTGACTCCGGACAGCTGTTCGTCCACACTGCGGATGGAAAAGTCGTTGTCCTCACTTACACGGGAAAGACCGCGACCAGCTTCACAGGCGTCGCGGGAGGGGACGGCTTCACCTTGACTGAGGGGGACACCATCACTTTCCAGGATGACTTGAGGTTCTCCGATATCCTCGTCGCTCCGAACAACTCTCAGGTTGCCTACGTGACCGTCGCCAACTTCAGCGATGTCACAGCTCCCACGACCGGCGTCGGTGGCCACGTCTGGATGACCACCGATGGGGGCAGCAGCTGGCAAGACATTAGCGGCAACCTCCCCGACGTGCCCGTTTGGTGTATTCAGCAGGGGATCATCGAAGGGCAGCCGGCCCTGCTCGTAGGCACGGACCTGGGCGTTTATGCAGGTTCCAATGTTGGAGGATCCTGGTCCTGGTCACGATATGGCGCTAACCTCCCGAATGTTCAGGTGCGCAGTATGAGTTTGGTCCCGGACTCCTCGGACTCCAGTCAGAGTGTGTTGGCTGCGGGAACCTGGGGCCACGGCGCCTACGAGATCTTCATCCCGGAGGCTCCGCCTCCCATTCCTGCTCCCCCTCCTGCTCCCCTTCCTGCTCCTCCTGCTCCCGTTCCCGCTCCGGGCTTCCCCCACTCGGTGTTCGCCCAGATGGCTTTGAGCGACCTCAACGCCGGCTATTCCCTGGCGTCTCTGAATTACCAGGCTCTGGGCACACTGGATTCCTACTTGGCCTACTTCTTCGCCGCCGAAGCCCAATACTATGCGAACCAGGCCTACAACACTCCGCCCGCGAGCGTCTGGGACTGGTTCCTGGCCGACTTCTGCGCTTACTCCGCCTTCCAGTACTCCAACCTTAGCTATTCCTGGAGCCATAGCCAGACCGCTGCGGCCGCCGGTGTCTACGAGTTTTACGGAGTGGTGAACGGCTTCTTCGCCCTGTTTAATCCCTGAGCAGCGAAAGGAAACTGTTGGGGACTGCCTCCAAAGAATTAGGGCTACGTAGGGCACGCTGGCAGCGTGCCCTACGGTTCTTTCTGTTAGCTCTTAGTTTCCGTCCAGTGCAATACCACGCCCAGGTACGCCTCTTTTTTCTGGAGCAATCCGTCATAAGCGCGGCCCAGTTCTGCGGCCTCGATGCGGTGTGTGATGAGACCGTCGAGATTGAGTCGGCCGGAGGCAAGTGCGGCCAAGAGCCATTTCTGCGCTTTGTTGATATCCCAGGCGCCGGCCAGGCGCGTGTGGGCTGGCTCGAACAGCATGTTGCCGTGGGCGCCCGTGACTTCGAGATAACGGCGATGCAAATCGTCGTAGAAATTGACGTCTTTGGCCCGTCCGCGCGGACTGCCGACGATGACGACCTGCCCGCCATCGCAGGCCAGCGACATGGCCAGGGGCACGGCATCCGGCACGCCGGTGGCGTCAGCGACGATTTCGGCGCCGCGCTGGTCCAGATAGCGTGCCAACTGCTCGCGGATAGTGCCGCCTGAGGGATCAATAACATGGTCGGCTCCCGCAGCAAGGGCGGCCTGCCGCCGCATGGCCACGGCATCGATGCCGATTACGGGATGCGCGCCCGCCGCGATCAGACAACGGAGTGCGAACTGGCCAATGATGCCCAAACCCAACACGGCGGCGGAGCGGCCCAGCGTCAGGCCGACGCGGATCGCTGCCCCCAGGCCGTAGCGGGCAATGCAGGCTACGGAGGCTTTCTCCATATCGAGATTGTCCGGCAGACGCCACAAACGGCCGCGCTCGTGGCCGAGCGTCAACAGCTCAGCGGAGGCATGATTGCCGGGATAGCTGACGCGATCACCTGGCTTCCATCCGGTCACCGCCGAGCCGACGGCGATGATGGTTCCTGCCGCGCTATAGCCGGGACAAAAGGGAAATTTCCAGTCCGGTAGAGTGGGATCTTTCAACCATTGATGCGTGCCAGTCCACACGGCCAACTCGGTGCCGGCACTGACGGCGCTAACTTCGGTAGCAACGAGAATTTGATTGGCGGCCGGCGGCGGCAGCTCGACCTCGCGGACGGTGGCCTGATACGGTTCGGGGAGGACAACCTGGCGTGCGTGCATGAATCTCTCACATGTTCAGCGGGCGGTCAATGCAGATAATCTATGAGATCATGGTAGAGAAAAGAGTCCATCTGTCACGCGGCGACGCCCTGAAGATGAAACGCCGCGTTCAGCGTGTTCACTGTCGTCTCGACACCATCACGGACAACCACCGAGATGCCGCAATTATCCAGTGTCACCTGATTGGCCTGGTTTGGCTCCAAGCCGAGAAGTCCGGCCAGATAGGTGCGATTAACGATGTGATGTGCCACCACCAAAATCGATTCGCCAGCATGAATGTCGAGCAATTCATCGAGGGCCGGCGTCACGCGGTTGTACACGTCACGGAACGATTCGCCGCCCGGATAGCCGAATTCACCTGGATTGGCATGGAAGCGCTGGAACCCTTCGGTATCCAGAGCGCGAATGGTTTGCCAATCCAGCCCTTCCCAATGGCCCACATCGCATTCGATCAGGGCATCAAGCGGTTGCGGCGTCAGGCCGTGCGGCGCGGCCACAATGGCCGCGGTCTGCATAGCCCGCAAGAGCGGACTGGTATAACAGCGATCGATGGGCCGAATGGCCAGCAAATCGCGCGTCGCCTCGGCCTGGCGCACGCCCAGGCGCGATAGCGGCGGATTGTGACGCCGGCCCTGAAGACGTGGCGGACGCGCCAAGTTGGCCTCGGTAGCGCCGTGACGGATCAAATACAGTACCGTCTTGCGCTCAACTCCTTTCGACATGCGCTCGATCTCCCTGTCAATCTCCTGATAGCAAAAAGGCGGAGCGGATAATGCCTACTTGCTTCAGAAAAAACAAGGGCGATCAGCACTCCTATTGCTCTTGACAGCAGAGAAGTGAGTGGCTATTGTCCTTCGCCTTCAAGTCACTCGAGTGTGACAGGGAAGCCCGTATGCGCCGTTGGCTGGTTGTACTGATCGCCTTGGCGGTGGGAGCGCTGGGGGGGTGCCTCTTCGGGAACAAGGACCGCGCCACGCGCTCCTCTGGCCCGCTGTTGGCCGGCGTGGTCGGTGAGGACGTCGTCTACCTCGATATCGCCGTTATCGAGCGGCCCTACGGCGATGTTTTCCTCAATCACGAGCTATGGAACGAGGCGGACGAGGAAGTCGTCCACATCGAGAACGAGCCGGCCGTCAGCCTGGAGCGCAAAACAGCGCTGGAACAAAATGGCTTCCGCGTTGGCCAGGTCGGCGGTTTGCTGCCGTCCAGGCTGCATGATCTGCTGACTTCCGAGCGCAGCTGTCAAACGCGGCGAATTCAACTGCATGCCGACCACGCAACGGTCCTGTCGTGCGGTCCACCGTGGCCGCAGTGCCAATATCGTCTCCTTCATGACGACCGCTCCACAACCCTTGCCTTCGAGAAAGCGCAGTGCGAGCTGGAGGTTGTGCCGTCTTTAGCTGGCGAGGGCCGTATCCGTTTGCACTTCACACCGCGCCTTAAGCACGGCGAGTTGGAGACAGCGTTCGTGCCGAAACGTGACGCCAACGGCGTGTTCCGCTGGGACCGCCAAGAGCAGCAAGCGGAAGAGATCTATCCCTGGCTGGGCTGGACGCTGACCGTTGTGCCTAACGAATACGTCGTCCTGGGCGCACTGGTGGAAAACGGCGACACACTGGGTGAACAATTCTTCCTGACGCAAGAAGAAGAGCAGTCGACCGTCTCGCCCATTTGGAAGCAGCGTTTGCTCGTCCTCCGCGCCACCCACGTTCCTACGCCGGTCCATGAAGATCTGGGTCGTTGTCCTCCGATCGCTTTGCGGGCCAATCTCCTTACCGCTCGTGGCTGCGGCGAATAAATGATTAACCGCCAAGATGCCAAGGACGCCGGAAAAAGAAGAAAAAGGGAGAAAGAAACCAGCAGATCAACGGGTGCCCAAATGACGTTCCTTTGCTTTTGATTCTTCTCTCATTTCTTCTTCTCTTGACGTCCTTTGGCGTTTTTTGCGCGCGCCGGTGGATGGAATCGCGTCTTCTCTTATGGAGACACGATGAGCGATCCCGAACAAGCCTTGGTGCGTAGCGCTCAGAACGGCGATCGGTCCGCCTTCGAGGAGTTGGTCCGTCGCACATCGCGGTTGGTGTTTGCGCGCCTGTATTTGGAAACAGGCGATGTTCACCGCGCCGAGGATCTGCTGCAAGAAACACTGTTGACTGCCTTCCGCTCGTTGGGCAAGCTGGCCGAACCCCGGGCCTTTCGCAGCTGGCTCTTGACCATCGCTCAAAATGTGCTGATCGATTCCCTCCGCCGTGAGTTGCGCAAGAAACGCACCGCTCCCACGCGGACCGATCTCGCAGCCTTGGCCCACGTCGAAGACAAGACACCGCCGCCCGATGAACAGCTTGCGCGCCGCGAGCTGCAGGTACAGGTGTTGGCCGTGCTTCGCTCGCTGCCGGAAGAATATCGTTTGCCGTTGACGCTGCGCTACCTCACCGGTGCCGATTATGAGACCATCCAGATGCAAATGGGCGTGACCAACGGCTCGCTGCGCGGATTGCTCCACCGTGGTTTGAAGCTGTTGCGCGAGCGCCTACCGCCCGGAATAATCAGCTAACCCCGCTGCGCGGCGGGGCCAACCGAAGCAGAGGATTGTCGTTATGTTCGACCACACTTGGATTCAGGAAAACCTCGCTGCTTACCTGGCCGGCGGTCTGGAGCCGGCTGAGCGCGAGCGCCTCGAACAACACACAGCCGAGTGTGCCTCCTGTGCCGCTGCCTTGGCCAATGCCCGCGCGCTCGATGCTACGCTGTTCGACTTGTTCGTCGAAGTGCGGCCAAGCCCGTCTTTGGAGGATCGCGTCATCCAAACGCTGCGGACTCGCCCCGCAGGGGGATGGCGTCTGTCGCCGCCGGGGTGGCTGGTTGTTGCCGCTGCCGCACTGGTGCTGATCGGCCTCACCGGCGCGCTGGCCAACCAGATCCTTGGTAACGGTAGGGCAGCACCTTCAGAAGCGGCACGGATCCCGCCTGTCCTCATGCTGGATTCTGAAATCGCCCAACATACCCGAACTGGGGAAGACGTCGTGGCCAAGCTCGCCGAGGAATCGCGTCAAAGGGCGCTCGAGCGTCTCGGCGAAACGGGAGAAGCAGGGAAAAGAGACGAGGACATTGACCGCTACTCCCACAAGCTGCCGACACCTGCTGGCTCGGCGCCGGAGCGCGTGCATTTACAAACGCTCCTCGATGGCAAGCCCACCGCGCCGGAGCCATCTGCTGGCTCGGCGCCGGAGCGCGGAACCGATCTTGATACCAGGGACAAGGGAGCTAGAAAGGATTCCCTGGGTGGATTGAGCACGCCCACGCAAACAAAGGGAGAGGTCAAGCGCGAATTCGTTCCACAATTCCAAGCGGACCCAACAGACAAGCAGCCGAACTTCGGCTTCCAACCCAACAAGATGTTGGATCAACAAACCGAAGTTGCAGCTGCAAGAACGCTCGCCGAAAACCATTTACAACGTAAAGGATGGGAACTCGGATTGGAACTCCGTAGGCAGCTCGAAGACAGGAAAGAAGAAAAGCAGAAAAAAGACGCAAATTTTGTGGCCGACAATAGGAATGGCAAGGAGGTGCTGGAGAGCAAACCATCGGAGCAGCCCAATCCACGCAAAGTCATCCGCACTGGCGAACTCGAATATGAAGTGCAGTCGTTCGATGCTGCCGTGGCCACGATCACGCGGCTGGTCAAGAACATCAAGGGCGGCTTCATCGCTACCGTCAACAGCGACAAGCTGGCCAATGGCAAGGTGCGCGGTTCCGTCGTCGTCCGTGTGCCGCCGGAAAACCTTGATGAGCTGATCCAGGAGCTGCGCGCTAACCTCGGCAAAAGTGGCGAGCTGAAAAATCAGCGCATCGGCAGCCTGGACATCACCAAACAGTATACCGATCTGGAAAGCGAACTGAAGGCTGCCCGCGCCATGGAAGAACGACTGCTGCAAATCATCAAGACCGGCAAGGGCGAAATCAAAGATCTCGTCGCTGCCGAGAAGGAGTTGGGTAACTGGCGAACTCGCATCGAAAAGATCGAGGGCGAGCTGCGCTATTACGCCAATCAGGTTGCACTCAGTACACTGACCATCCACTTGTACGAGAAGGAAATCACGGCCCCCTTCGCCGTTATCGAGCGCGAACAGGTGCACATGGGCATCGAAGTCGAGGACGTGGACCAGGCATTACAAGCGGCCCAGAAGGCGGTACGCGAGGCCAAGGGACGTATCACCCGTGCAGAATTGAAACAGCCATCGCAGGGACAGTTCAGCGCTCTCTTGGATTTTGAGGTAGCGCCAGACGCAGCGGGTCCATTGCGCGATCGCCTGAAACAACTCGGTACCGTGGCCCGCTTTGACATCTCACGCCTGGAAGAAACCCAAGGCGGTATCCCCTCCTCTTCCTCCCTCATTATTGAGGGAAGTGAAGGGGGGACCAAAGTCAAACGCGCTGACACGCGTTTTCATGTTCATTTTTACAATCTGACCGACGTTCCACCGCGCGAGACTATCTTTCTCAATCTGGCCTGTATCGATGTCGAAACGGCCATGAAAACGCTCTTGGCGCGCGTGGACAAAGCAGCCGGCCGCGTCCTGTCGTCCAATCTCACCAGCACGCACGGCGCCCAGACACAGGGCGATCTGCAATTCCAGGTGAAAACGACGCTGGCCGACGCCGTGCTCGAGGACATCAAGAGCGCTGGCGAAGTGATGGCTCTGCAAGTACGCGAGACCACGAATGTCGAGACCACGCGCAAGAAACGCGGTTTCCACGTAAAGCTGTGGACTTTGGAAGCGACGACGGCGCGCGAGACCGACGAGTTGCAACTGGCCTGCACCGACGTGGCAGCCAGTTATCGCCTGGTGCAAGAAGCGGTCCTCAAGGTCAAGGGCCGCGTCCACAATGCCCAGCTCAACGAACAGGACCGCCGCAACGTTACGGCAACGCTCGATTTCGAGGTCCGCCGCGCTGATGAAGACGCTGTCCGTGCCGCTTTGCTCAAGGCTGGCGTCGTCTACACACGCAAAGTGAGCCGGGCTGCCGAGGCCGAAAATGTGGTTGATAGTAAAGTGCGCTGGCAGGTGACATTTCTCAATCAAGCGACCATCCCGCCGCGTGAAACCTACACGTTTGGCATTGAGGTGGCCGATGTAGACCAGACAACGGCGATGCTGTCGGCGCTGTCCGGCAAGCACGAGGGTCGCACCGTGGAAGCAAACATTTCCCGCGAGCGCAACGGCCGTGTCACTGGCAAGCTGATCTATGACGTACCGATAGCGGAAGTCCGCGATTTGCTCGACGCGCTGAAATCAGCCGGAATCGTACGGGTGCAGCAGATCGTCAAACATCCAGAGGTTCCTGATAGCTCGCTGGCCGTCGCTCGCCTGGATGTAACGCTGTCGAATGCGGAGCTAATCGTGCCCAGCGATAAAGGCATCGTGCCAAGCGTGCGGCGTGGACTTTCGGATAGCTTCACAGTCTTGTTGTGGAGTTTGCGGATACTGATTCTCGGTCTATGTGTCCTGCTGCCGTGGGCACTGGTGATCTGGGCGATCTCTCAGCTGATAGTACGGCTGCGTCGCCGAATCGTCACACGATCCGCATGAACAGCGGTTTCACTTTGCCGCCCTCCAATTTTGCTACCAGCCGCAGATCTTCCGTTTGCCGAGGATGGACCCAGACATCTTCGTAACGCACACTGTCCCACGGCTGCGGGAAGTTGAAACTAGTGTAAATCGTTTCCGCCAGGCGCGGCACGAATGGCTTGAGCAAAATAGCTACACCGCGCAGCTGCTCTACCATGTCGTACAGAATCCTTTTGACCGCTGTTTTGTCTGTTTTGACCAGTTTCCACGGCTCGGTGCGGTCGAGGTACTGGTTGGCCGGGTCGAGCAGTTTCAGCCAGATCAGTTGCAGCGCCTGGTTGTACTGGCACGCCTCCACGTGGTCCTGCACCTGCTTGACGATGGTTTCGATGTCGGTATCCGTGAAAAACTCGCCCGGCTCCAAGGTGGCGGTGTCATCGAGGTGACCATCGTAGTTCTGGATCAGCAAGCGCGTGACGCGGCTGTAGAGATTGCCGAGGTTGTTGGCCAAATCGGCATTGCACACTTCGATGAAGCGCTCCCAGCTGAATTCGCCATCACCGGGAAACGGACATTCGCGCAGGAAGTAGAAGCGGAATGCCTCGGCGCTGAACTTGGTGATGAGATCCATCGGTTCGACGACGTTGCCGAGTGTCTTGCTGATTTTCTGTCCGCCTTTGGCATAAACGAAGCCGTGACCGAAGACGCGGCGCGGCGGCTCAATACCGGCAGCCATGCACATGGCCGGCCACAAAGCGCAGTGAAAGCGTGTGATGTCCTTGCCAATGACATGCAGGCTCGCCGGCCACCATTTCTGGAAACGCGCCTCATCTGTGCCGTAGCCGATGCCTGTGATGTAGTTGAGCAGCGCGTCGAACCACACCCAGATGGTGAACTCCGGATCGAACGGCACACGGATGCCCCACTTTTGGCCCCAGCGCGTGATGTTCACGTCACGCAGCTCGGTCTGCACGAGGTTCAGGATTTCGTTGCGGCGGCTCTCCGGTTGGATGAAATCCGGGTTTTCCTCATAGAAGCGGATGAGCCGTTCCTGGAATTTTGACAACGCGAAGTAATGACACGGCTCCGACCGCCGCACGGCCGGAATTTTGTGAATGGGACAACAGCGGTTGTCATCGAGATCTTTCTCGGTCTTGAAGCTTTCGCAACCCTCGCAGTACCAGCCCTCATAATTACCCTTATAAATATAACCGTTGTCGTAAACTTTCTGAATAAACTTACGGCAGCCTTCGTGATGGCGGGCTTCGCTGGTCTGAATGAAATCGTCGTAGCTGATCTCCAGGGCGCGCCAGACTTCCCGAAACTGCCGGGCCATGTCGTCACAATAGACCTTCGGATCGATGCCCAACTCGGCGGCGCGCTTGGCGACCTTGATGGTGTTCTCGTCATTACCCATGAGGAAGAACACTTCATAGCCTTGCATACGGCGATAGCGCGCCTGCACATCGGCGCCGAGCTTCTCGAAAGCCGTGCCGATGTGCGGCCGGCTGTTGGGATAATCGATGGCTGTGGTCAGAAAATAGCGTGATGGTTCGGTCATGACGAAACAATTCCTTCCTGCTAGGGGCAATGCCCGATTCGCGGGTTTCCTTTCTTCTTCTTAGCAGGATAAGGACGGCGGGTCACGGGTTCGTTGTCAATCAGCGTTTGAGGACGATTCGAGACTGTACTATGTACACCATTCCAGAGAGGAGATAAATTGCAGCGAACGAGAAACCGACGAGGAGGACCGTATGAAAGCTGTCATGTCTTCGTTACTGTCGTCCTGTTCCTCCAGCTCGTCGGCGAAGATCCGGCGCGGCACATCGTTGTCGGGATGGGCGCGGATGTCTTGCTGAAATGCGTCGGCGTGCGTCCTGGTTTCCTCTAGCGCCGGCGGTGCTCACAGTTGCACGGCATTGCCGAAATATTTTCGCAACAGTGCTTCCTGTGTGTCGGTGAAGACGTTGCTGCGGAGGTCGAGGTTTCGTATCCATCGCCAGGATGTGGCTGCCAAGGCTTCGGCTCCGGTCTTGCCGATGCGGTTGTCGTTGAGATCCAAGGTGGTCAGCCGCATCAGATGCGGCGACTGCGCCAGCACCTTGGCGCCGCCATCGCCCAGGAGGTTTTTCTTCAACAGGAGCGTCGTCAGCCGTGCCAGGTTCGGCGATGCGGCCAAGGCGCGGGCGCTGTCTTCTTCCAGAAACGCATCGCTGAGATCCAGGTATGTCAAATTTCGCAGATGCTCGGATTCTGCCAGAGCGCGCACGCTGTCGGCGCCGATGAAATTGCTACTGAGATTCAGGGTACGGAGATGGTCGAGATTGGACGATCCGGCAAGGGCTTTCAGACCGGGACCGCCGATGCCGTTACCGGACAGATTCAGCACTCGCAAATGTCTCAGATGAGGAGATGCGGCGATGGCCTTCACGCCCGTGTCGCGGATGTTATTGTGGCTGACATCCAAGATTCTCAGGGAGGCCAAGTACGGTGAATCGGCCAACATTCTCACTCCGACGGCGCCCAATTCATTTTGCCCAAGATTAAGGCAGGTCAGCTTTGACAGAGAAAGAGAATGAGCTATCCATTCCACATCTTCGCTTTGGATGCCGATATTGCGCAGATACAGGCTTCGGAGGTTAGAAGGCAGGGAAGCGAGCAGGGAACGGGGCATAACAGCCTCAAGACGGATATCGCTCAAATCGAGATCACGCAGTTGAGCCAAGAGTTTAAATTGGTCCACATCCCGTGGCGGGAACGCCTCCACAGTCCAATGGGAGCGCACTCCCGAGACACAAAGGCGGCAAAGATGAGGCAAGCGCGTGGACCGAAACAAGACATACAGACCATTCAGAGTCAAGTTGCTCTCGTTCAGGCTCAGAGCTTCCAGATTATTCTGCGTAGTATGGTCCGCCAGCAGCCGAACGGCGGTGTCGCCAAGGGCGTGGTTTCGGCTCAAATCGAGACGCTGCAAACGAGCAAACAAGGGCGAGCGGATAAGAGTCTGAATGCCCGGTGTGTTAATGTCGTTGCCATCCAAGTTAAGGGCACTCAGTCGCTCCAGATGCGGCGAAGTCAGCAGGTATTGCAGAGCGCGATCGTTGAGTTGGCAGCGGCTGAAATCCAGTGTTGAGACCCAATGGAGCTGTGGACACGCCGCCAGGTGCGGAACATCACTGCGATGGATTTGCACATGCAGCGAACGCAAGGGAGCGATATCGAACAGGTGCTCGGCGTGGCTCAGCAAGTTATCGCCGCGGATGCGGATGTGTTCAACGAAGCCGCGGGAGAAGCGCCAATCTTCGGCGATACCGGAGAGCGGCTGCGTCCATTCGGCCTGGTATTCCGCCAACAGATCCGCAGCTTCGTCTTCGAGACGATCGCGCACCGGATCCTCGTCCGGTAAATCGACGAGACGGCACTGGAGACGGATGAAAGCAGCACGGGCGGCACGGGCGGCGCCGCCTTGTTCTTCGAGCCAATCGGCGTAGATCAGACGCGGCGCATCCTCGTCCGGCGTCTCACGGATTGCTTGCAGGAAGGCTTGTTCGTGATTCATGGGCGCTCGCTTCCTCCTAACAGGAAGATATTCCTCGTCGAAAGGGGACCCTGTTGGGTAACGGTACCGTGTTCGAGGTGCGTGAGGAAGCGCAGATTCGAGGAAGAACGCAGGGCGTCGATTCCAGCCGAGGAAAAGTAGTTGTTTTGTACAAAAAGCTTTCGCAAGTTGGCTGCGTTCGGAGAGTCCGCCAGAGCATAGAGCGCGCGATCGGACAGGCCATTATCCGACAGATCCAAGACGACCACGTCAATAAGCCACGGCGCCTGTGCCAGCGCTTCTACCCCGGCGTCGCCGAGAGAATTGCGCCCCAAATACAGCGCGGACAGACCGTGCAAGTAGGGGGAGTTTGCCAGCATCGCCATATCGCCGGCCGTCAGGGGGGCATCGTAATAATCGATGAACGACAGCACCGTAAGTCCAGCCAATTGCGGTTCCCTGGCCAACTGGTCGGCGCATCGTCCAGCCCCCCACAGCCGCAACTCGCGGAGCGGGATAAGACATTTCATCAATTGCTTCGCATGACGAAGAAAATTGGCTGCATCCAGGGCGAGGGTATCGACAAAACCTCGTTGGAAACGACGCAGGCCGTCAGAATGATATTCTTCCCCCATCCAGCGTTCGCCATAGCGATCGCGCCAGGGGCCAACGATGGCGCGCAGCGGACCAACCCACTCGTTCCAGTGCGCGCGCAATAACCCTTCGGCTCGCGCTAGCAGAGCAGACTGTTCCGCCCCTCCCTCCGTCAAATGTGCCAGCCGGCACTGAACACGGATGAATTCGGCGCGATCAGTCTGGCCGTGTTCTTCCAGCCAATCGGCGTAAATCAAACGCGGAGCATCGTCGTTGGGCGCCTCGCGGATTGATTGAATGAACGCTTCCTCATGTGTCATAGCGTGCCTCTCTTGGGCTTCCAACGATCTTCCGCGCACCGAGAGGACTTCTCTACACTCCCCTGATAAAAATACGCGAACACTTCTCCGTCGTAACCTTCGATCAAAACGTGTTCCAGCCGAAACAAGCTCGGAGCGCCCTCAATACGGTCGAGCCGCGGAATTAAGCCTGCGTCGATTTCGTACAATTCACCGTGAATTGCCCGTCCCTCGGTTTCGGAATAAACCAGGCCCGGATAGGCACCGAGATCGAACAGGGCATAGTACGGGCGCGTGCGGGCTGCGCCGAGGAATCGCTGACCCGCCAGCACACCATGCCGTACACCACCGCACATCAGAGTGCCGTAAACGAAAAGGATCACCACGAATAACGCGAATAAAAGAAAGAGCAACGGGGAAAACCGAAAATCTATCCTTTCGTTCATTTTATGGTATATTTGCTTTTTATTCGTGTTATTTGTAGTGAGTTTCGCCATGAACAGCTTCACAGAACTGCAACGCGACCATCTTGCCCGTCATCTGCGCAAGCATCTGGCCGGTGAAGTACGTTTCGACGCGGCCTCGCGGCATTTGTACAGCACCGATGCCAGCATCTATCAGATGGAGCCGCTCGGCGTCGTCATTCCCAAAAGCGTCGAGGACATCGTGGCCACTGTGCAGATCGCGGCTGAGGCGCAGGTGCCGATCACGGCGCGCGGCGGCGGCACCAGCCTGTCTGGTCAATCAATCGGCCCCGGCATTGTCCTGGATTGCAGCAAGTATCTCAACGCTATCCTCGATATCGATACGGCTGCTCGTGTCGCTCGTATTCAGCCGGGTGTGGTCCTGGATACGCTCAATAGTGCACTCGCCCCGTATGATTTGCAGTTCGGGCCGGACGTGGCCACGGCCAGCCGAGCGAACCTCGGCGGCATGATCGGCAACAACT
The DNA here is from genome assembly GCA_021325115.1 of Planctomycetota bacterium. Lineage (GTDB taxonomy): Bacteria > Planctomycetota > Planctomycetia > Gemmatales > Gemmataceae > JAJPHU01. The sequence continues at coordinate 24,930 of JAJPHU010000180.1, forward strand.
CTGCCGGGGCGCGCTCCATCGTTTACGGCAAGACTATCGATCATGTCCGCCGGCTCAACGTCGTGTTGGCCGACGGCAGCCGAGCCAGCTTCGGTCCCCTCCGCCCGGAGGAATGGGAACGCCGCAGCGAAGGGCGTGGCCTGGAAGGCCATATTTATCAGCAAGTGCGGACCATCGTTCAGCAGGAACGCGAAGAGATCGAGCGGCGTTTCCCACGTATCTTGCGGCGGGTTAGTGGCTATAACCTCGATGTACTGGCGGCGGGATTAAACACGAATGGCAAGCGGGATTGCGTAAGCGCCCCGAGCACGCAGGGTACTTATGCAACTCCGCTCGCCGGAGTAGGACTACACCAATTGATCGTCGGCAGTGAAGGCACACTGGCCATCATCACCGAGGCGGAGTTGGGTTTGCTGCCGCGGCCCAAGGCACGCGGCCTGCTGGTGCCGCAGTTTGCCACGCTCAGCGCCGCCATGGACGCGGTGGCTGTCTGCCTGGAAATGAGCCCCTCTGCCGTGGAATTGATGGATCATCTCCTCTTGCAGCGGACAGCCCAAAACCTGGCGCTGCGTGACACCATGAAAGCTATTCACGGCCAACCTCAGGCCGTCCTCATGGTCGAATTCAGCAGCGATGATCCGGCCGAAGTCGCCGATCGTGTCGAGCGCTTGCGACGGCGCTTGGAAGGCGTGAAGGGATTGATAACAGCAGTGCCAGCCATCGATCCGTCGCTGCGTGAGCCCTTGTGGAACCTGCGCCGTGCTGCCATGCCGCTGTTGTACAGTATGACCGGCGATCGCAAGCCTGTCACCTTCATCGAAGACCCGGCGGTCGAGCCGCGCTATTTGCCGGAATTTGTGGCCCGCTTCCGGGCGCTGCTGCAACGCCACGGCACCGATGGCGCCTTTTACGGCCATGCCAGCGTCGGCTGTTTGCACATTCGTCCGGTGCTGAACTTGAAAGATCCCGGCGACGTGGCCCGCATGCGTCGCATCACTGAAGAAGTTACAGACCTGGTTTTGGAGTACGGCGGCTCACTCAGCGGCGAGCATGGCGACGGCCTGGCCCGCAGCGAATGGAACGAGAAGATGTTCGGCCCCGCTGTCTACCGGGCGTTCTGCCGAATCAAGCAAGCATTCGATCCGAAATCTCTACTTAATCCCGGTCGCATCGTTCATGCCCCACCAATGACGGACAACCTGCGTTACGCGCCGCCTTACGATCCGATCGAGCCTCCCACGGTTTTTGACTATAGTCGGCAAGAGGGTTTTCTACGTTCCATCGAGCTGTGCAACGGCAACGGCGCCTGCCGTAAGTTGCAAGGAGGGACCATGTGCCCTTCCTATCGCGCCACCCGGGATGAGAAAGACACGACACGTGGACGGGCCAATGCCCTGCGTTTGGCATTGGCCGGCCGGCAGCCGCTGGAAAGCAACCACGAGGTCTACGATGTCCTCGATTTGTGTTTGATGTGCAAAGGCTGCAAGGCCGAGTGTCCCAGCAACGTCGATGTCGCCAAGCACAAGGCTGAGTTCCTGAATTTTTACTATCGGCATCGTTCTCGTCCGCTTTCGCACCGGCTCATGGCCGGCATCCATCGCCTGAATCGGCTCGGCGCTCCCTTGGCCCCCCTGATCAATTTCCTGCAAACGCGACGCTCGCTCCGCTGGCTGCTGGAGAAAGTGGCTGGCATCGATCGCCGCCGCAGTTTGCCGCCACTTCATCGCCAACACTTCCGCCGCTGGTTCGCTCAGCATACTCCTGACGCCGCAGCGGGGCGGAACGGTCGAGTGCTGCTTCTGGCCGATTGCTTCACCACCTACAATGAGCCGAACATCGGTCGTGCTGCCGTACGGGTTCTCGAACGTGCCGGCTACACTGTTGAGTTGGCCAATCTGATCTGTTGCGGCCGGCCTATGATTAGCAAGGGGTTCCTGGACCAGACCCGCGCCTTGATTCAGGAACAGGCCGGCGCCTTGGCCCAGCGCTTGGCCGATGGCATGCCGCTGTTGGGATTGGAACCGAGTTGTCTGCTGACCCTGGCTGACGAGTGGACTGAGCTATCACCAGGAGCGCAGACAAAGACCATCGCCGCCGCCGCTCATCTGGCCGACAGCTGGCTCGGGGAGCAAGTGCGGAGTGGACGCAGTGAGCTATCCTTACGGCCATTGCCGCAACAATGTCTGCTGCATGGCCATTGCCATCAGAAGGCGTTGCTTGGCACGGGCGGCACAGCGGCGGCACTGCGGCTGATTCCGCAACTGGATGTGACGGTGCTGGACAGCGGCTGCTGCGGCATGGCTGGCTCCTTCGGCTTCGAGCGCGAGCATTATGATCTGAGCGTGCAAATCGCCAACCTCGCCTTATTACCGGCACTGATGAAAGCGCCGGAAGCGCTCGTGGTTGCGACGGGCACGTCTTGCCGCCATCAAATCCAAGATTTGGCCCAGCGCCACGCACGCCACCCGCTCGAAGTGCTGGAGGAACAGCTGAGTTGAGATCCCTTCACGCAAAACGATGGGTGTCCTTCTCGATTTTGGCGAGCAAGGTTGCGTCAGCCTCCGAGTAGGTTTTTCCCTTCTCCCTGGTGGGGGAGGGGAAAGACCGCTCGCACGTAAATCCCCCTCCACGTCCAAATCAAGAGAGACATCCCAAAACGATTCAAGAGAGACACCCCAAAACGATCACTCGACTCCGCTTCGCTCTTGAACAGCAGACGTGCATCCCGTATCTTAAATAGACAATATCTGTTCAAACGCTTTGCGTATGTGCCGGACAAGTCTCGCCGGTCTATTTTCTGTAGCATCGTGGGGGGAAAAAAGGGAGAAAAC
>JAJPHU010000305.1 GCA_021325115.1 Planctomycetota bacterium
CTCAAGCGCGTGCTGGGTTTAGGCGGCTCCTCCTCGCGGATCAAACGCAGCACCTCCATCAACGCTACATCCTTGAGCCGCTGCCGTGTCAACGGTGTCGTGCCCGTCAACATTTCGTACAGCAGCACCCCCAGCGAATAAATGTCACTGCGGGTATCGATGTCCAGGGCGTTGAACTCGGCTTGCTCCGGACTCATGTATTCCAGGGTGCCGACGATGCCGCCAAAGCCAGTGAACAGAGTGCGTTCGGTCAGTTTGACGCCCATTGCCTTGGCCACGCCGAAATCAATGATCTTGGGCACCGGCCTGCCGTCGTAACTGGCCACGAGGACGTTGCTGGGTTTGATGTCTCTGTGGATGATGCCTTTCTGATGAGCATGTTGAATCGCCTGACATACAGGGACGAACAATTCCAGCCGTTGTCGCAGTGTCAGGCGTTGTTCATCGCAATACTTGGTTATGGGGACGCCCTTGACCAGTTCCATGACGAAGTACGGCCGGCCCGTGGATGTGGTTCCCGCATCGAGCACTTTGGCGATATTGGGATGGTCCATCAGGGCCAGCGCTTGCCGCTCTTGCTCGAAGCGGGCAAGAACCTGGGCGGTATCCAGGCCGGCCTTGATGACCTTCAAAGCGACCATGCGGCGGACCGGCTCCTGTTGTTCAGCCATGAAGACGGCGCCCATACCGCCTTCGCCAATCTGCTGCAACAGCTTATAGGGTCCGATACGGCTGCCCACTCCCTCTGGAGGCGCAGCCGACACATTGTCAGGATCGAGCCATTGTCCCAAAGATTTGATATCGCTGATATCGAGAGTAGGGACCGGTTGGTCCGAACAACTGCCAGCCTCGTCCCAGGCGTGTAACAGCGCCTCGACACGCTGGCGTAGCTCAGCGTTATCGCCACAGGCTTGATCGAGGTAAGCCCGGCGTTTGTCAGCATCGGCGATTCCCTTGGCGCGCTCGACGATGGCCTGGGCAGTCAACGATGACTCATCCACCGCGAAGCCTCCTTTGTCCATTTCGCTTTGCACGGAAAGTTATGCTTCAGGCCCTGCAAGCATTCGGAACGCTGTTGTAGAGCTTGCGCAAGGGATAAGCCAGCGCCGGCATCTTCAGCATTGTCGGCACGTCTGCCAGCCCCTCCCTGGCCGCAGGCAGCAAAATAGTGCGAGCGCATTCCTTGAAAGAGCGGAGACTATTCGCTAAAATCAGGTGCCTCTCTGAAGGCATCATTTGCTGCCAGCGCCCGGCGGTTCGGTTACCGCCAGCGCGGCCTGGGAGGAAGACTATGCCCACTTTGTACGTTCTCAAAGGGACCAACGAAGGCACTACCATTCCGCTGGACGGCGATAAGTTCGTCCTCGGTCGCAACCCCGATTGCGACATCGTCATTGCGGCCACCTCGGTTAGCCGCGAGCATGCCCAGATCATCCGTATCAACAACCGCTACTATATCGAAGACAAGCAGAGCCGCAACGGAACGTACATCAACAACCAAGCCGTCACCACGCGCATTCCGCTCCAACACAATGACAAGATCCGCATCTGTGATTTCCAGGCTGCTTTCCTCGATCCGCCGCCGCCCAGTTCGTCTACCGGAGACTATCTCTCTGGCGAGGAAGTACCGGAAAGTATTTCGACCGTTGAAGCTATGCTCAGCAACGGCAGCAGCAACCTGTTGCAGACGCAGCCGGCCGAAAAGCTCCGCCATCTTCTGGAAATCAGTAGCAATCTCAACAAGACGCTCCATCTCGACGCTCTGATGCCCAAGATGGTCGATAGTCTTTTCCAGCTGTTCCGCCAGGCCGATCGCTGCTTCATCATCCAGGCCGAAGAAGGCACCAACCGCCTGCTGCCGCGTGTGGTCCGCACGCGCCGGCCGCACGAAGAGGCCACAGCTCGGCCCAGCAAAACCATCGTCCGTAAATGCCTGGAGAGCAGCCAGGCTTTTCTTAGCGATGATGCTAGCCATGATGAGCGTATCCAGCTGAGCCAAAGCGTTGTCGATTTCCGTATTCGTTCGGTGATGTGCGTGCCTTTGTGTACGCCGGATGGCAAGGCGTTCGGCGTCATTCAGTTAGACACGCAAGACCGCGGCAAGAAATTCACCCAAGAAGACCTGAAATTATTGTTGGGTGTGGCCAATCAGGCGGCCATCGCTATGGAAAATGCCCGCTTGCACGAAGAAGCGGTGCAGCGCGAACGCCTCCGCCGCGATCTGGAACTGGCCACACGCGTGCAAAGCAGCTTCTTACCCAGCAGTTTACCCCAGGTCCCTGGTTATGGGTTCTACGCCTGTTATCAGCCGGCCCAGGCGGTCGGCGGCGATTATTACGGCTTCATCCCCCTGCCCCAGGGACGCTGGGCGGTGGCTGTCGGCGACGTGGCCGGCAAGGGCGTCTCCGCGGCCCTGCTCATGGCCAAGCTGTCGTCGGACATGCGCTTTTGTTTCTTGACCGAGCCGGACCCTGCCCAGGCGCTGGGCAAACTCAACAACCAACTCTATCCTTTCACCAGCACGATGGATCGTTTCGTGACGCTGGCCGTTATTGTACTCGATCCGATGCAGCATACGGCCACGCTGGTCAGCGCCGGTCATCCCTCGCCGCTGTTGATGCGCTGCGGCAGCACAAGCTTGCAGGAGGCGGTGCCCAAGGCGACGGCCGGTCTCCCGCTGGGCATGGTTGAAGACTGCACTTACGATTCGTGTCAGCTCCAGCTCCAGGCGGGCGACAATCTGTTTCTGTTCAGCGACGGCGTGCCTGACGCCCTTGATGGGGGTAACAATCCGTTTTCGCTAACGGGCATACAGCGCGTGGTGCAGGAAGCCGGGGCCGTCTCCGTCGCCGTCCTGGGCGAACGCATCATCAAGGCCGTGGCCCAGCATGCCAGCGGCCGCGATGCACATGATGACATCACTCTGGTTTGTTTGGGACGTACTATTTAAAATCGTTTTCGGTCTTCGGTTTTCGGAAAAGAGCTTCCAAAACCGAAAACCGAAAACTGCAGAGAAACGCCATGACCGACACCATTACAGCCCCCAAACCGCACACGGAACAGCGGACCAGAAGGCAGCCGCCCTATCATGTGGTCCTCTTGGATGATGATGATCATACCTACGAATACGTCATCCGCATGTTGCAAGAACTGTTCGGTCACTCCTTCGAGACGGCCTACTTGATGGCGGTGGAGGTGGATACGACCGGACGGGTGATCGTACTGACCACGACCAAGGAACATGCGGAACTCAAACGCGATCAAATCCATGCCTATGGCCCCGATCCCCTCAGCTCGCGCGGCTGCGCCGGCTCCATGTCAGCAGTCATTGAACCTGCGGAGTGAAGAGGGCAGGGCGACAAGGTGATACGAAAACGGAGGGAGAAGAGAAGCAAACCATCACAGGATAGAAGGACGAGCGGACATTTCCCTCCCCCCATCAGGGGGAGTTTTTTTCCCGATAGCCCTAAGCAAATTTCCGGAGAAAGACACGACAATCGGGCGAATGGGGCACCTCGTCATCCTGTCACCGAAGCGGTCGATTCACGGCGAGGACGGCGGTGCTGGCAGCGTTGCGAACCTCCTCATCGGGATCGTTGTTCATCACCTCACGCAAAGTGGGAAGTTGGCCCTTGGCCAGAGGGCCGAAGCGGCCCAGCGTTTGCGCCGCTTCTTTGCGGACGCTGGGCGGTTGCGTGCGATCGCTTAAGATCCAGGCGACGTTCGGCAGCGTCGGAGCGGCATCGGTGCCGATGCCTTGAATCGTGTGCAGGATAGCGATGATGTAATCTTTATCGCCGCGATTGATGACGCGCGCTAACAGCGGCACAGCTTTCTTGGCATGCTCCCCGTATAACTCCAGGGCCTTGGCGGCGGCCACACGGACACTTGGATCCTCGCGGTCGTCTAAAAGCCGCATTAGTCCGGGCACCACTTCCTCGGCCCGCCGCGGACTCAATCGGCCCAGCGTCCGTGCTGAGCTCCAGCGGACGAATTTGTTGGGATCGCGCAGGGCCGCCGCCAAGGCCGGGATTGCCGCTTCGGCCTGTTTGCCAAACGTTTCCAGCGTGTCCACTGCGGCCAAGCGAACGCGATAATCGGGATGCCGCAAATTCTCGATCATGGTCTGGACAGTCTCTTGTAGTCCAGTGTCTTCCACAAGGACCGGCGGCGGCAGCTCATCTGCCATTTTTCCTCCCTTTGCTTGCGCGGCGGGTTGAGAAAAGCTCACCACGGTCACGCCGGGAGAGGGCCGCAATGTTTGCCCTTTGTACTTGCCGCGTTCCATGCTCGGTTTGGAGCCAGGCGCCGGCCCTTCCTTGGAGTGCTGCATTTTCTGCACGGTCAGGGCAAACGTCTCCAGGACATGGCTAGCACCGACGCGCAGCTCCGGCACACGATCGCGGGCGGCGATATTGAGCTTGGGCAATATCGAATCCACGACCGCCAAGGTTGGCCGGAAGGCTGGGTAGTAGCGCTCCGTCGCTAATTCGTTGAGGATCAGAGCCGCTTGTTGACACGCCTCCAAGCTGGCGCGGCGCACGCGCGGATCGCTATCGGCCAAGCCGGCGGCAGCGGCCGGCAAGACTTGCTCCACAGCCTTGAGATAAGGCTCCGGCCGAGTCTTATCTATCTGCATCGTGTTTACTTCGAGCACATGGCCCAGTGCCTCCGCCGCCGCCTGCCGGGTTGGGGCATCGCTTTGCTGCGCAGCCAGCAAGGGCGTGAGGAGGGCAACCAGATCAGATGGCTCTTTTTCCAGTTCACTCAAAGCACGGATGCCCGCGACCCGCACCTGGGTGTCGGGATCGGAGATCAGCTTTTCCAGATCGCCGCTCAAAGTACGCAAGCGCTGGCGAAGAGAGCGGGAACTGGGTGTGATGTCCTGGCCCGCCATCACTCCGGTCACGACGCCGCCGCCAGGAGTGGGAAACCGGGAAACATCCTGACGGCGCGACGTGTTCATGGTATCGCTAATCAAGTTGGCGACGGCGATGCGATCGGTGCTCTGGCCTTGGCTCAGGAAGAAGCGCGTGCGGTCTTCTAACCGTTTTAGCAAGGACAGACGCACCTGGCGCTTGATCTCCGCGACGATGGCCTCACTAACACCGCCCGGATCATCGGAATGATCTGCCAGTAATTTCTGCACGCCGCGTTGGAAGGCTTCGTCGTCGGTTTGCAGGACGACCCGACGGACCTGACCCAACGACACGGGCGCTACGGGAGAAAGTTCCGCCGAAGCCCATTCCGACATTAGCAGAACGCGGGCCACTTCGCCTAAAGAAGGAAGCTCTTGGGCTGCCTGATTCAGCTTACGGCGATAGTCAGCCAGCGTCTGCCCGGCCGCGGCCGGATCCGGCCTGGGGGCACGGTTGGGATCGATCAGCGCTTTGAAATCATCCACCCCTGACGGCGGCAGGGGACCGGCCTGCAGTGGGCCAAGCAACAACAAGACCAATCCGATTAACGAGGCGACACAGAAGCAGCGCGGCATGGCGAAATGGCTCGGCAGCACGTTAGTCAAGCTCCTGGTGGGACCGATCCTTACCTATTTTCGCATTATATCGTATCGGTTGTCTGGATCACCAACTCTCTCCTCCTTTCCAGCGAAGCAAAGGATGAGGCACCAGCTCGAACAGTTGCTCCGATCGCAGCGGCCCTGCGGCATCGGGGAACAATCCGGGCGCTGTTGTACCACCTTAGCACATCTTGTGTAAAAACGTCGCAACGCTTATGAAATATTGGCTGAGACTGTTCGAGAAACACCATGACACAAATTCTTATTCCACAAAGTATTGCGACAAAAAATCTCGGCCAATTGGGGGCCGGCTATCGGCTTGGCACCCGATTCGCTTACTAGGCCTGACAGGGCTATCCACGGAGCAGAAGGAAGAGGAAGATGTTGACGATTCTCAAGAACATGAAACCGCGAGCGCTTCATGGCGCAGGATCGCTTGCCTCGTTGCGGTGCGTTCGGCCTTCGTTGCTCGATTTGCGCTTCCGCGGCGATCCGTGGGTAGTGGACCATCAAGACGGTACCGCTTCGGTACATTTGGATAATTACCGACTGGGGCGAATCCAAACGACGCCTTTTGATCTGCCGTCGCTCAATCAGCTCTGGCTGCAGCTGCGTCAATGGCAGGTTCGCCGCTGTTACTTTCATCAACTCCGCGTCCGCAGCTTGGGTAGTTAGGTGGGATCAGGTAGTTGAATTCTTGGGTCGTTCGGTTCAATCACCTAACCACCTAACCACCTATCCAATGGCCCACCAGTAGGCCAGCGCCGAACGCCAAGGCAATCACCACAATCACAGCCACCGTCAGCCAGGTGGCTTGTGTCGGTGAAAGCACCAATCCTGGAGGATGAAGGCGCGGGCTGCCCGAAGATGTCACCAACGAGGGTGAAGACGGAATCTCTGCTGCAAACGGCAAGGGTACGGCCGGTGTTGAAGGAGCGATGGGTTTGTCCGTAACCGGGTTTTGCAAAATCGCTTCGAAGTCGCCGCGCTCAAACAGAGGAACAGGAGCGCCGGGGACCGGCTGTGCGGGCGGCGATGCTGCCTGGTCTTCAGGCTCCGGCTGTGGTACTTGCACCGACGCATGACAAGTTGGACACTGGACCATTGCTCCTGCCTTGCGGCGGGCGATGCCCATGAGCTGATTGCAGTGATGGCAGCGAAAGCGGATCGGCATCGTTGCGATTTCCCATTGCTTGCCTGCCAGACCGCAGCGTAAGCAAGACTTTCCCTTGCTTGTGCTGCGGCCTGGTGAAGCATTGTTGATATATTTTAACCAGCACTGCTGGCTTTCGCCAGCAAACGGTTACTTGACGGTGCGGCCTGGAAGCCTTCAGAATAGCAGAGAGGCAAACGCCATCGTGCGGGGATGTTGGTGCCTGTCTCACGGACCCAAGGAGCCTCACTCATGCTCAGCGCAAACCGTGTTTTCTGGTGCCGTTGTCTTCGGATACGAACCTTCCTCGCCGCGATCCTGTCTCTGGCTGCCGTTGCTCGACCGGTCTGTGCCGATCTGTTTATCTTCAAAGACGGCTTCGTCATCGAAGGCCGCGTCAAGCGCCAGATGACGCTGGAGTTCGATCAGGTAGCCCGCGATGCCTATTACATGCCGCATGGCTTTTTCTTCCTCGATGATGGCCCGCGGCGTATTTTTTTCTGCCCTTCGCAGATCGGTCATATCTTGGAAAAAGATCCGCCCACAGAGGAGAAGATTTCCCGCAAAGATCCGCTCCCTGGCCAGGTCAATCCCAAGAAATTCCCCGGCTTGTGGGGCATCGCCGGCACGCCGCCGCAATGGAGTGATACCTGGAGCCGACGCTTTGTCTTTCTCACACGCAACATCAACGGCCAACTGGTGGACATAAATGTGCCGCAGCACATCAACACCTTGACGCCCTATTGGGCCGAGGTGCAGTCGCGCGGCCGCTTCTTTTGGGGCTGCGCTTACCTGACGCGCGAGTTAGGTCCGGAGACGGTGCAATCATTGCTCGCTTCGCACCCGGACTTTCAAGACAATAAAAACTTACCGGCCGACAAACGCGCCTCGATACGGCTGCGCAAGGCCGACTTCTTCGCCCAGGCCGGCTTCCTCGATTTGGCCGAAAAGGAACTGGATCGCCTTCTGGCCGATCTGCCTGAACAGAAAGAACGCGTCGAGACAGCCCGCAAAACTCTCGCCCGGCTTCGCGCTATTGAGCGCATCGAGGAGATCAAGCGTCGCCATCTCGCCGGACAGCATCGCCGCGTCCGCCGGATGCTGGAGGATTTCTCCCTCCACGGTGTCCCCGAACAGCAGATCGCTAAAGTAGAAGAATTGCAACACGAATACAAGGAGATGGAGCAGCTGCTTCGGGAGACCATTCGCTTGCTGGAGAAAGCGCGCGAGGAAACGCACGGTCCCGACAACACCGTGCTGCGCGAAGCAGCCGCTGCCATTAGCGACGAGCTGAATTTCGAGAATGTGGCGCGCCTGGATGCTTTTTTGGGACAGGCCCGCCAGGCAGAGCGCCTGCAAAAAGCCGGAAAGAATCCGGAAGTCAGTGCGGAGCAGCTTCTGAGCCTGGCTGTCTCCGGTTGGCTGCTCGGCAGTGCCTCGGCGGAGATGAGCGTCCAGACGGCCCGCCGTTTGTGGCAGGGCCGCAGCCTGATCCTCAGTTATCTCCGCAGCAACGATCCGAACAAACGCCGGCAGCTCCTTCAGCAACATCAGGCCGGCACCCGCACCGAATCGGCGTCGCTGGATGAGTTGGTCCAGATCATTCGCACGCTGCCGCCCGCAGCAGCGGAGAAGAACCTGTCCGAAGGCGTGGTCGAATACAAGATCGAAGGCGCAGCTTATGCCGTGAAACTGCCGCCGGAGTATCGGCACAGCCGGCCTTATCCGGTGCTGATCGTGCTGCACGAGGCCGGCGAGAAGCCGAGCGACATGATCCAGCGTTGGGCCGACGCCGCCGCCGAAAACGGCTACCTCCTGCTAGCCCCAGAATGGCAAGTCGGACCGAACGGCAGATATAACTATAGCGAGGCCGAACACCTTACTGTACTCAACTCCTTGAGAGATATTCGAAGTCGCTTTAACACCGATGAAGACCGGGTGTTCTTGTTCGGTTTAGGCGAGGGCGGCGCCATGGCCTTCGATGTCGGTCTGGGCCATCCAGACCTGTTTGCCGGCGTCTTGCCAATGGGGGCCGTCCCGCAATTTCATGCCGAGCTGTGTTGGCGCAATGCCCAGTACCTTCCCTTCTACGTCGTTTACGGCAGTCAAGGCCCCGATCACGACAAGCTCAAAGATCTCTTCCATAACTGGGTGATCCTCCGTGCTTATCCGCAGCTGTGGGTCGATTACAAGGGCCGCGGCGTCGAGTGGTACGGTGGCGAATTGCCCAACATGTTTGACTGGATGCGGGACAAACGGCGTGTCTTCCCCAACAAAGATTTGTTGCGCAAACTGGGCAGCAGCGGCCACGGCGGCCAGTTCGGCAACGAGTTCTGTACCCTGCGCTCCTGCGACAATCATTTCTACTGGCTCAGCAGCGATGACATTCGCAACACCAAGGACCTCGACAATTGGAGAGCGCGTCTCCGCCGGCAGCCGGCGGCGCTGGACGCTCGCATCGATACCCAAAACAACCGAATTTACGTCAATACGTCTGGCCTGGGGCAAGTGACCATCTGGCTGGGCCGCAATAGCAAGGGCGAAGACATGATCGACTTCGAGAAAGAGGTAACGGTACAGCACGGCCTCACCTTTTGGCGGCCCTGGGGCAATCGCAAAGTGACGCCGAGTCTGGAAGTGTTGCTGGAGGATCTGTACCAACGCGGCGATCGGCAACAGTTGTTCCTGGCTAAAATCTCGCTTCAATTGCTGAAATCGCGGTGACGGTTTCTCGACTCCTGAGCAGGAGGTGTAAGCCCCTGATCCAGGAATCCCGATGTTGCTGTCTCTTTCTCCCCTCCCCCACAAGGGGAAGAGGAGAAGAAAGGCAACGATGAGACAGGAATAACGGGAACCTGGACGAGCGAAGTCTCAGGGGACTAACGCCTCCCGCTCAGGAATAAACGGAATCACTTCTCCGCCCGGCGAACAGACTTGATAACAACATCCTCCTCCGGCACATCCGCCATTCCGCCAACGCGCGTCGTCTTCACTTTGCGGATCTTGTCCACCACGTCCATGCCCTCGATAACCTTACCGAAGACACAGTAAGGCGAGCGCGGGTTGTCCAAAAACAGATTGTCTTTGACGTTGATGAAGAACTGCGCCGTGGCACTGTTCAGGTCGTTGGTGCGGGCCATCGCAATGGTGCCGCGTTTGTTGGACAGATCGTTGGGCGCTTCGTTTTTGATCGGCGCTTTGGTCCTTTTTTGTTTCAGTCCCGACTCAAAGCCGCCACCCTGGATCATGAAGTCCTCGATGACGCGATGGAAAATCGTGCCGTCGTAAAACTTATCATCCACGTAACTGAGGAAATTCTTGACCGTATTAGGCGCATGGCCGTCGTCCAGTTGGATCTTGATGGTTCCCATGGAGGTTTCCATGACGACGACAGGATTTTTGGCATCCACGACTTTTTTCTCCTCGTTTTTGCGCTCGCTGCTCACGTCGGCTTTGTACTCGGCGCACGAAGCGAGAGCGACGGTGCCAAGCGCCACAACAGTGAATAGCAAATGCTTCATGATTGGCTTCTCCCGATAAAGGTAAAGGTTCCTCTGGTTAAGATACGAAATCCGATCGTCCCTTGCATCGCGTTGTGCCATCGGGCATGATGGACGAGATTCCAGGAGTGTCCTGATGTCCTCCCCGAAGCCAACGTGGTCGCTGGCCGACCTTCAAGAAATCATTGTCCGCCACTGGGGCTATCGCACGCTGCGTCCGTTGCAGGCTCAGGCCATGCAGGCCGTGCTCGACGGCCGCGATTCGCTGGTGGTGTTGCCGACCGGCGGCGGCAAATCGCTGTGCTATCAGGCGCCTGCCGCTCTGCGCGGCGGCACCACTGTCGTCATCTCACCGCTCATTGCGCTGATGAAAGATCAGGTTGATAGCCTACGCGCCTGCGGCATCGCCGCTGCTTCTATCGATAGCTCTCTGTCCCCAGGTGAGCGCTTCGCCTACGAGATGGACGTACGCCAGGGCGAGGTGCGTTTGCTGTTCATGTCGCCGGAGCGATTGGTACAGACGGATTTCTACCGCATCTTGCAGCAGATCGACGTACACACCTTCGCCATCGACGAGGCCCACTGCATCAGCCATTGGGGCCACGATTTTCGCCCGGAATATCGGCAGCTGAGCCGACTGCGCGAGTTCTTTCCCAAGGCCGCCGTCCATGCCTATACCGCCACGGCCACCGAGTCGGTGCGCCGCGACATCGTCACGCAATTGGCCTTGCAAAATCCTGTCGTACTGGTTGGCAATTTCGACCGGCCCAACCTCCTTTATCGCATCCTGCCGCGCCACGATGTCCTCCAGCAGACGCTGGAAGTGATCAAACGCCACGAAGGCGAGGCCGGCATCGTCTACTGTCTGCGTCGCCGCGATGTGGACGAATTGGCCGCCGCCCTGCGCAAGAAGAACATCCAGGCGCTGCCCTATCACGCCGGCATGAGCAGCGAAGAACGCCAGACCGCCCAGGAAGCGTTTGCCGCGGAACAGGTAGATGTCATCGTCGCCACGGTGGCTTTCGGCATGGGCATCGATCGCTCCAACGTGCGCTTCATTTTACATACAGCCATGCCCAAATCGCTGGAGCATTATCAACAGGAGACCGGCCGCGCCGGTCGCGATGGGCTAGAAGCAGAGTGCGTATTACTCTATTCTGGAGGTGATTTATACACTTTCCGCTCGATGCTGACCAAGGCCGCCCAGGAGGCCGGTAATGTAGCGCATCTGCCCAATGTTTTCAAGCACCTCGACGACATGGACCGCTATTGCCGCAGCGCCGTGTGCCGTCATCGCGCTCTGGTGCGCTATTTCGGTCAGGATTATCCCAATGATAACTGCAACGCTTGCGATCTGTGCCTGGGCGATACCGAAGCCGTTCCCGACGCCCTGATCGTGGCCCAGAAAATTCTGTCCTGCGTGGCGCGAGTCAAACAGAGCTTTGGGATCGGCCATGTCACTGCCGTCTTGCGCGGCGAAAACACCGAGAATATCCGTAAGCGCGGCCATGACAAGCTGACGACTTTCGGTTTGCTCAAAAGCCACAGCAAGGCCGACGTGCGCGATTGGGTGTATCAACTGATCGCTCAGGGTGTGCTGCTGCAAGTCGGCGATGACTATCCGGTGTTGCGTCTGAACGAGGCTTCCTGGGAAGTGATGCGCGGCCAACGGCAGGTGCGGCTGGTCCGCCGCAAGAAAGACGAACAGCCAGAAAAAACCAAGGTCGAGACGATTTCTTGGGAGGGCGTGGATCGAGAATTGTTCGAGGCGCTGCGGCGTCTGCGCCGCGACCTGGCCCGCGATCGGCAGGTGTCGGC
>JAJPHU010000128.1 GCA_021325115.1 Planctomycetota bacterium
ATCCAGATCTTGCTCCTCGGCGAGCGTGCGTAGCTTTTTCATGGCGCGGGCGTTGAGCTGGCGGACGCGTTCCTTGGTGATGCCGAACTGCTGGCCGATCTCCTCCAGCGTTCGCGGGTCGGAATCCAGGCCGGCCCGCATACGGATGATCTCGCGCTCGCGCGGCTCCAGATATTCCAAGAGACGATTAACGCTGCGCGTGGCCCGCTCATGCGTCGCCAGGATTTCATGCTCATCGGTGCGCGTATCCGGAGCAATCTCGAACAACTCCTCGTGGCCGGTCACGAAGCGCTCGCGGCGATGGAGCTCATCCGGAATGGTCCGCGCGAAGTTCTTCATGATGGCCCAGCTGGCATAGGTGCTGAACTTGAAACCGCGGCCAAAATCGAATTTCTCGACAGCGCGGATCAACGACATATTGCCATCGGAGACCAGTTCGAAGAAGTTATCGGTCTGGCCGGCGTGCTTCTTGGCAATGCTAACCACCAAACGCATGTTGGCGTTGATGAGCAGCTCCTTGACAGCGTTGGCCTCTTTTTGTAACTCCTCCAGTTCTTTGAGCGTCTGCTGGCGAACGCGTGCCGGATCGATCTCGTTGGGTTCATCCTCCTTGCGGAGCTGATCGCGCAGCTTGGCCGCCTTGTACTTGAGGAAATTCATCTTGCGGAACAGGTGTTGCTCCTGCTCCTTGCTCAAGAGCGGGTATTCGTAGCACGAAGCCAACTCCGGCGGAACGTCCTTGGGGGCGTGCATGGTACGTCGCTTGGCCTCGTAAGCTTCGGCATCCGGCATAGGGGCACAGATCTCTGCCTCCAGCGCGGGGTCGTCGAAGGAAGGATGCGGAATATAGTCGAGGGGCTGCTCCAACAGGCGCTGGGCCTGCACCTCGTTGACCACGCGGTAAATCGAACTCCGCGTGCGCTGATAGCGTTTGGCCAAGGTTTCCACAGGAATTCTCCGCTTCCAAGAGTTATAGATCGCCTGTTTGGCCGCCTCATCCAGTGGGCCGGTCACGTTCGGGAACAACGCCTGCTCAGGATGCTGGCGATCATGGTTTTTGATGGTATAGCGAACTGTCTCGACCGAGCGGCCCAGACGGCGGGCGATGCGCCGGCTGACTTCGGTGAGCGTGCCGCCTGAGACCCGCGATAGTCGGCGAGCGCGGCGCAAGATCTCTTCGCGCTCCGCCTCGGTCATCTGCGAGAACCGGCTGCCACGCTCGACGCGCTCGGGATGGGTCTTCAAGAAACGCTCCACCACCGATTGCAAAAAGCCCACTTGCCGTTTGCCGTTGGCCACGATGGGTTGCCCCACCAGACCGAAGCGGCGCCAGCGACGAATGGTTTTCGTCGAGACATTGAACTTCTTGCTGATCTCCTCCAGCGTGACGACCGGCTCGGGAAGTTTTTCTGTGGGCAAGGGAGCCAGCACTTTCTCCGAAAGCGCCTGCATCATCAGCTGGAGATCGTGTGCCAAATCCACGCCGGGAATGAGCAGATCGGCGTGAGTCTGGGGGCGGTAATCCGTGATTCGCCAACAGACGAAGGGATACGGATAACGCTTGTTGGGATCGATCTCGGCCAACAGGCGTTCGGCACGAACCAGTTGCTCAGCCCGCCGAACCGGCGGAGCGAAGCGCACTTGCTGATCCGTCAACTCTTTCAGGGCGGGTTGCTTGAAGCCAGTCACCGCTACCACTCCTTTTGGGCTTTGCCGTCTCTCCTGCCAGTCTGCCGCCCTCGTAAGGGCATTTCCTTGCGGGCGCGGCGGGCTGGCAGGAGAGGCGACTTGCGCCGCTTGTAGGCGTCGGCCAGGTCGCGGGTGCCGGCCGACGCCGACTTCCTTCTCGTCCTCTCACCAGGGAGAACGCCGCGAGTTGCCTCGCGGATCTCTTCTCTGTTACGTATCCACCGCAATCCAGGTCCAAAAACGTCTTAAGTCCGGAAGCTCGATAAACCGATTCTTCTGTAAGACACATCGCTACGGGAAAAGGGTTCGGGAATTTTGCCGAATCCTGTCGTTCTTTTTCTGCCGCAACTTCCTCTTTACAGCCTGGACAAGAATAGGTAGATAGTTCGCTGCCGTCTTATTCGTTGACGGCGTTGGCTTCTTTCCGGCCTGCGTGAGTGCGGGTCAGCGTTGACCCGCATCGGCATTCGATATTGCAAAAGCCGGACCATTTGCTCTATTAATTAGACGTTGTTCGCGCTCTTTAGATTCATCATTTGACGTAGCTCTTTGCCACATCTGGGTTTCCGTTCCCTCCCTTTCGGCAGACGCTTCTGCTGATAGTCCGCCGATTTGATGCAGATTTCCTATTCTTCTGAACAATTATACAGAGGCGGTGCTCAAAATTGCAAGAGCATGTGAATACAATGCAACTCTAGCTCTTCCGTAACTTTATCACCTGGCCATGGAACATGGTATTGTTAGCAGACCTTTCCTCTTGCCGAGTATGCCGTTTATGGCAAGAGTGCGCGATTCTGCTATACTGATCAAAGGATCAGAAAATGCCAGCGGATTATCGGATTGCTGGCCTCCAGCAGCGAACCGACCTGTTGGGCGTCAAGGAAGTGACGCGGCGAAAACGCGGAAAAAAGGCCTAACAGATCCTTTTCTTTTTCGGCGCTCGTCCCCTGCCCGGCTTGAAGGCATCGACACCCGGAAAGATACCATGCCTCCCTCGTCCCCTTCCCCACTTCTTTGTCTCGACCGTCCATGCCGTCCGTCACTTGGGCTGCTCCAAGCAGCCGCACGACCCCGCTCAGCAGCCGGCTCACGCGGGGCAAACTGTGATGTCACGAAGGACCATCCTTCGCGTGGCCGGTCTACTGCAGCGGCTGGTTCAGCACCACGTACCGGCATGTCCAGTAAAGTTTAGGAGCAAGCTGGCAACGTCCTCACAATGTCGGGTGAAGCGCTTCCTCAGTAAAGCCGCGCGCACAAGAACGAAAACAATCCCAAATCCGCTTACAATGATCCCACCCCAGGGCCACAAGAGATAAATATGGAGCAGACCAACAAGGGCAACCACAATGCTCAACCACTCCATCGGTGACAGCCGGATTAAGTCAAGACTTCTCTTCAGAAAATGCATCTCGCCAGCAGTATGGTTCAAGATCAGGCAAAAATACGCATCACGGCCATCGAGACACGCCTTTATTATTGTCACTTGATGCCCCTCTTTGAGAGGTATGTCTTTCTTGATTCGGACCGAAGATTCTCTGCCGTCAGCTTCAAGAATCCACAAATCCATTGTGGTATCGTGAGTCGTGTTGATATGGAAGGGTGCAGACGAACCATAAACGCGACCGAACGAGTCGCTGTAGACGGAGCCGCCTCCTCCGCCACCGGAGATATATGTTCGGACCGTCTTGGAAACACTCGTTAAAGTGCCAGTACGGTCAACAGTGAAAACGATATGGCTGGGTCCGAACATGGGCAGGTAGTTATAGCAGAATTCAGGCAACTCCCTCGTCACCGGCTTTTGTAGGAATAAGCCGTTGATCGAGTTGGCTGGAACCCATTGTGTCGATCCTTCCAGCCAGAGCATATCAGACGGTAACAGCTTGCCCGAAGACGCTAGTTGCCTGAGCTGCGCGTCGGAAAATGGACCATGCCGCTGCTTGCGGTCTCTGGTCATGAACCAGCGGTTTCCCATAGCCGTCTCTGACGCCGAACTTATTATATA